>CAZHIY010000273.1:0-3141 GCA_964533085.1 uncultured Thermoplasmatales archaeon
CAAAAAAAGTATTATAGATGAGTCAAAGGAGAAATGGGGACCTGGTGTTTTACTAATAAAGGCAAAAAAGTATGATGAAATCAAAAATATTTTTGATGATTTTAAAGTAAAATACTCTGTAAAAAAATTTTGGGGACATTAAAATCCTATTTGAAAGGCAGGTGGTATTTTCAGACCTGTTGCCCTGACCAATGACAATTGCAAATAGTTCAGCATCAGAAAGTGCACTCGGACCTTTCTTTTTTAGCCTAATTCCTGGTCTATTGTACCAAGGTATATCTTTTATTCTCATAAGAAATGGATTGGACACGACAAATTAATAGATAACGTGATGATTTGTAACAATTTTTAACTCTACATTTAAGAAAAAAAAGAAAAATCCATTAATTTGTAGAGTTAGATAATTTATTAAATTGTAGTATCTTTTTTATAGTAGATTTTTGTTATTTTTATTGATTTTAGGGAGGTTTATAAATTCAGGCTGTCACCGAACTTATTTGCAGACGATGTAATAAGCTTAAGGCCATCTCAGAATTTGATAGGACATATTTTGGTAAACGAGGTTATGATGCTTATTGCCATGATTGTAGAAAAGAAATTGATAGTAATGAAGAGAATTTAACAGAAAAAGAATGCAGACAATGCAAAAAAACAAAGAAAATTTCTGAATTTGACAGGAATGCGTCAACTAGAGACGGTTTTTCTAAGGAATGTATCGATTGTATTGACCTGAACAATCAAAGACGGCGTGAGAGAAATAGTAGGGATAGCTGGGATGGAAAAACAAATATATGTAAGATGTGCGGTCTTCAAAAACCATCATATGAACTTACTGGTAGGAAGAACAGATATGGAAATTATATGTATTGCCGAACATGCATCTCGATGATGAACAGAAGAAAGGTTTTAGGATTTGAGCAGGCAAGAGAGTTGAACGGTCGGCCTATTCAAAAGCGCTGCAAGGGCTGTGGGAAGGTTTTACCCCAAGATAATTTTCATCTTGATAGGAGAATAAAGGATGGCCTTGCAGATAAATGCAATGAATGTACTGCTGAAAGGCATGACCAATGGCTTGAAAAGATTGAAAAAACAAGAAAAAAGAAACTTAAGAAAGGAAAATCGAGGGAATGCCAGATCTGTCATGAGATAAGACCAATTAACTGGTTTAACAAAAACAGATCCACAAAGGATGGTTATGGACATCAATGTATTTTATGCAGAAAAGAGGTCCGTGAGGAAAGTATCAGCATTTGGAAGAGTCAAAGAAAGGAGAAAAAAATAGTATTAAAGGAGATGAAATGTCGTATCTGCAAACGAGTCCTTCCAATCAGCTCATTTAGTAAAAACAGGGAGACAAAAAAGGGATATTACTACCATTGCAAGGACTGCCATAAAAAAATTGATAAGGAATTCCAAAAACGCTGGGAAAAAGAACGAAAGAAAAAAGATTTTGAATTTTCACTTGACACAAGACTTGAAAAGAAATGTAAGATATGCGGTAAAGTTTTTCCAATTACAATGTTTTGGTATCGTCTTGCAAATAAGGACGGTCATAATCATTATTGCAGTGATTGCTTAGGTAAGAAAACAAAGGAAAGAAATAAACGCTTGAAGGAACGCGGATTTCCAGAGGAGTTAATACCTTTAGAAAAACAATGCGCAAAATGTGGCAGGGTTCTTTCAAAACATCATTATAGAAAGGACTGTACATCAAGCACAGGTCTTGATAATTACTGTAGGGATTGCAGGAATGAATATTATAGAGAATATTCCTCTCGTCCAGAAGTAAAGCAAAAGAAAAATGAGTACAGACGTCAACCAGAGGTAATGAAGCGTCATCGGGAGCAGGCAAGAAAGAATTATAGAAAACCAGAGGTAAAGGAAAGACAGAGGGCATATAAAAGGGAATACATTAAAAGGGACTATGTGAAGAAAAAGAGAAGGGAGTATGATAGGGAGTATCAAAGGCGCCCTGAGGTTAAAGCAAAGAGAAGAGAATATGACAGGCGTCCTGAGGTAAAAAAAAGAAAGGCAATCACTACAAAGATATGGCAGGAGAGAAAGAGACAAGAAAAACTATTATCCAATAGTTAAAAAAGTTTGAATATAAATGCTAACGATTAAATGCTCTAAGTGTAAACAAAAAATCTTCAGATATGTAAAAGTTGGTAAAGGAAAACTATGGCATTGTTGGAAGGATAGAATAATTGAGGATTATAGTAATACTGATGGTAAAAAAGTTTTATGCAAATGTGGAAACCTAATTGGTATTGATGAAGAAAAGTGGATAAAACTAAAACAGCATTCTGTTACATATTCAGGAACAAAAACGTGATGATTTGTAAGATAACCTTATAAATATAGTATATGTTTATAAATATGTTAAGGGGGAGTAAGAAATGAAAAAAATCATACCCTTTCTAATAGTAGGTTTATTTCTTTTAAGTGGACTAAATGTTATAGCAGAAAATATAAATCTTGATATTGAAACCACCTTAAAATCAAAAGATACAAAAATACAAATTATCCCAATTACAATTCATCAGCAAACAAGTGAAGAACTGAAAATTTATTCAGTATCCTATAAAGAAAATTCAAAGAATGATATAAATAATGGAGAAATTAAAGATCATTATAAATCAACTAAAATGTTGAATACTCTTGAGACATATGATTATGTAATAATTACTACAGAAAGCCTTTTTAATTCAATTACTGCCTCAACCTTTATATCATGGAAAACTCAAATAGGCTATAATATTAAAATCATAAATATCACAGATTCTGAGATAGCGTCCCAAGCAGGTCAGGATTTACCTGAAAAAATCAGAAACTTTCTCAGGCAGAATTACCAAACCTGGGGTATAAATTATGTACTGATTGTTGGTAATCATGCAACGATTCCTATGAGGTACTGTTATCCAGATCCAACAAATCATAGATTTGATATTTTTGATTATACTAGTGGAGAGGTTCCAACTGATTATTATTATGCCGATCTCTCCAGCTCGGATGCAGACTCATGGGACTTTGATGGTGATGGATATCATGGAGAATATGGAGAGGACCTACCTGATTTCTTCCCGGAGGTTTATGTTGGTAGAATTCCAACAAATGTAAAATCTAGAGTTATCTATACTC
>CAZHIY010000274.1:0-3131 GCA_964533085.1 uncultured Thermoplasmatales archaeon
TCTCTTGAGTAAACAACGTTTTGCCCGTTGCTTCAGCTCCCGCCAGTACATATAGCTCGCCTGGTTTTATACCATAAGTTGCTTTATTCAAAAATTCATACGGCCAGGGTTTGCCCATTTGCGGTTTTTCTAATACTCTATCTATCTCAGCAAGTTTAGACTCTCTATCAGAGTCTAGTGAAGTTTTGATTTTTTCAGATTCTTTTAATGATGTTTCTATTCCTTTTTCTGTAGAAACTTCTGATAATTTTTCTTCATTAATTTTTTTTATTTTTCTCTTTTTTTGTTTTGATTGGTTTTTTAATTTTTTTATTGAATCTCTCAAGAGAGTTACAGCAAATGTTCCAGAAAAAATAAGTAATATGAGGCTGAATATAAACTGAATATAGGCATAAGCAAAAGGAGACTGTATCATAGATGCTGAAATGTAATCAGTATCATTAATTAATCTTGAAAAAACAATTTGAAAGTAGACGATTAAAACACAAAGTACAAATGTTATAAAAGATGACGTTAAAATCAATATCCAAATAAATAATGTATTTTTTATTAAAGTAAAATATGTAATTAAAAGAAATGAAATCAACGTAATTACGATTACTGTCCAAAATAAAATGTTGATGAACATCAGACTATTAGCAAAATCATTAATCTGGGTGTTGTCACTACCTTTCATCATTTCATAATTGAAATTTAAATTTTCGTTTAAGAAATCATTTTCTGCAACTGATATCCAAGGGAGAAATGAAATAAAAATAAGACATAAAATACTTAAGAAAAGAATCCAAATAATATATTTTCTAACTTTTTTAACTGTTGTAATTTCCATTATATATTACTCCAGAATCTATAGTTTAAATTCGATTTTTTTGATTTATCTACATTAAATTTATTGACTGCTTTGTTAAGATTTATTCTCATAAATACTAACCCTATAATGAAAAAGAAAAACGATAATAAGATTGAAATATAAGTACTGAAAAAAAACATTTTAATTTTATTAAAACCCAAAGCTTGGATAAATGGTTTATTTAATTGGAATAATAAATGTGCACCAAGAAATTTTATATTTATAAATAATAAAATTATACCTATAGTTATTATAAAAGCTATAAAAAATGAATGAATAATGGTAATTGTCTCTTCAGAAAAATCCTTTTTTCTATCAAATAGGATAAATATTGTAAAAATAATTCCAATTAGTGCTAAAAAAATAAAAATATAAATTGTTAATTTTGGTGTGTTTGTTAAATCATTAAATGTAAGTCCAATATAGGTATCACTATTATCACTGCAATTATAACATGTTGATTCAAAAAGACTATTAATTTCCTCAGGTTCTATTATATTATACCTGAAATCCTCATATGAAAAGTATTCTTCAATTGAGCCATAATCTGTTTCGTAGTTTATATACACCAATGGTAAAAAATTTATAGATACCAGCCCAATAATTGCGATTAAAGTTATAAAAATACCTAATTTTATAAATGGTTTTTTTGCTACTATCTGTACTTCTTTTTTTTTAGGTTGATCTTTTTTTAATAATTCAGCTTTCTTAAACGATTCATCTAGAATTATATCTTTTGATTTATTAAACCTTTTTACTTCTTTTTCTTTTAATTCCTCTCCTTCTTTATCCTCTTCGTCGTTAGTCATTTCCTCTCCTGCACCTAAGATTAAATTAGAATTATGCTATTAAATCTTTTGAAAACTTATTGTTTTTTCTAAAATATTTATAATGTGCATATGCATCTGTTTTATATCTGCATATTTATCTGCGAATTACCTTTTTTATATCTACCACATATTACAGTTCTTTGGGATCACTCGGCCTAGTTATTTTAATTTCTTGGAGAGGAAATATGCCACGCAGAAGGAACCATCTTAACAACAAAACAAGATTTATCAACAAAAAAATACCATTTCAAGATATTCCTCTAAAAACCATTAAGGTTACAATCCATGCTTTAAGGTGGGTATTTCTTTTGATTTTTTTATTTATTACAGTTGGAATATTTGTGTTATTTTTAACTGGAGGAGACAACTATTTTCAAATAATTATTGGATATAGTATAGCAGGATTCTTTACATTTTTTATGGGTTATTTTGGTTGGTTGTTAGCACAAGGAATTATTGAGATGATAACTGGAAAAACCCATAAAACAGACCATGGTGTTTCATACTACTTTCGAAGACATAAAAAATATAAGTATTAAGCTAGTTTTTTATTCAATATTCGAATGCAATATTCAGCCTTAAAAAATTTCAAGGTGATGATTTCTTGATAATATTTGACAATCATTTACATCTAAGGCGAGATGGGCGTTATTTAGAAGCTGTTAAAGAATTTAAAAAATCAGGAGGTACCCATTTTGTTTTATGCCAGCTTCCAATGACAAATTTGGTAATACGTACTAAAAGCTATTTAGGATGTTATAACGAGACCCTAAAGATGGCAGATGAGATCCGATCAAATATAAATATTGGTGTTTTTGTAACTGTTGGACCTTACCCAGTTGATTACATAAAATTGGTTGAAAAATTTGGAAGAGAACCTGCTATTTTGATAATGAGGCAGGGAATTGATGAAGCTGCAAAACTATGTGAAGAAAAAAAATGTATAGGAATCGGAGAGATTGGTAGACCACATTTTGAGGTAAATCAACAGGTTATTGATGATTCAAATAAAATTCTTTTTTATGGAATGCAAAGAGGAAAAGATGTAAACGTTCCAGTTATAATACATTCTGAAAGTACAACACCAGATCATTGTGAGGAGCTTGTAAAATTAGGAAAAAAAGCAGGACTTCCGGCTCATAAAATTGTGAAACATTATTCACCACCTTTAATATTAGAAAATGAAAACTTTGGTATTATGCCATCAGTTTTGGCAAGTAAAAAAAATATTATTTCATCAATTAAAAAAGGAACACGTTTTATGATGGAAACTGATTACATTGATGATCCAAGAAGACCTGGAGCGGTTCTTGGCCCTAAGACTGTGCCGAAAAGAACATTTGAACTAATTGAAAACGGCTTATTGACTGAAAAGCAGGCCTTTATAATACATAAGCAGAACCCAGAAATTACATACAGTATTAGTTTAAACAAATAGAGTTTTAAATAAA
>CAZHIY010000275.1:0-3129 GCA_964533085.1 uncultured Thermoplasmatales archaeon
GGGCTGGATCGTATGGCTCTTATGCACAATATGCTTCTGTATTTGTCAAGTTCAGAAGGAATTCAACAAGTCCATGGAAGGATGTAACTCCTTGGGACAATCCAGTTGGTTCAGACCAAGAAGGAGACTTATATGAGATCGGCTGTTACGGTTTCGGTGAACCAATGGGTGAAGAATTCCAGATGATGTGGCAGTATGTAGGTTATTACTACTACTTCCAATATCTATACCTTGATGATATTACACTCGAAGCATGCGGTGGTTGTGCAGAGTATGCTGAACTAAATGAGGATATAACCCTTGCCGTAGGCGAAGAAACACAAATTCAATTCCCAAAATGGACACCAAGTGAATGGCAGAATGAAACATCCGAAAACACATGGGAAGAGTATCCAATACATGCATTCATTATCTTAGATGGGGATGAAAACCCAAGAAATGATGATAAATGGATACTTATTGACTTGTGGTATCCTTGGATGCATGACATTGAAGTCATGAGCATTGACTCTCCTTCTGAGGAAGGAAGATCAATTCCTGGACAAACATTCCCAGTACAAGCAACAATGAGAAACGTTGGACAATATGCCGAGTGTTGTATCCCAATTGATATAAACATAGGTAACCCATACCTTATAGGTACAGAGTTTCAAGAATTTGATTGGCCAGGTACTACTAATCCATACGGATCCGGTTATGAAACTTATTTCCCCGGGTACGACACTGGTTGGACAGATGAACACAAGGCCATCACTTATTATTATGGTTGGTGGCGATCGGCTTCGTCAAATTCTGGCGGTTCACCTTATGAGGCGTACTTACCTTATTCCTACGCCTATCAGGACTATGTCTTCTACTCGATGGCAATTGATACGACTGCTTATCAATCATTGAGACTTCGGTTCTTAACATATATTAACCACTATTCCGGTCAAGGACTCTATTCACTAGAGGCAGGATACAGTACAGATGGTGAGACTTGGTATGCAGCTTGGCATGAAGAACCCGGTTCATCTGGAGGCTATGAGGTTGATGTTCCTATTGAAGGAGGATCAACGACAACATACATTGGATTCTGGGTGAAAGGAAATCCATTCTACTTCAACTACTGGTATCTTGACAATGTCGAACTAGTAGCAGTAGGATTCACCGAGGAATATTCAGACTTTGCATGTCAAGGACCTGATATAGAACCCGGAGACGAAGCAACATTCACATTCGAGGATTGGACACCAGCACGTCTCGCAGAAGAGACATCTGGCTCTGAAGACTACATTGTTGAAGCATCAATTGAAATGGTAGGCGACAAGAACCCAGGAAATGACATCAAAACCGAGGAACTCACACTTGACTTCTGGTGGGATGCTGGTATAGATGAGATTACCTCACCTAGCGGTGGTCATGCTGATAGATTGGACGATCTTGTCTATGACAACGGTGAACCCAATGGAGTTAACGGTTTAGGTACAGGAGTGTTCTCCGGATATTCTAATTGGCTTATTGATGATTTCACAGTCGATGATGGATTTACACTTACAGGAGCAAAATTACAATTCTTATGGAACAGTGGATAATCAATCAATATGGACACGGTAAATATATGCGTAGTGCAAGAAACTGGCGATTGCGATCCTGATCCCGCAGATCCACCTTATGCTTTAGAGGAAGCAACAGACTTTGTGGAATATACTACCGGCACATACTATTTCAGTCGTCCAGAGGTAGTTGTAGAAGCTGAATTCGAAGGAATTGAAATTGGTCCTGGTCACTGGTATATAGGTATTCAACCAGATGGAATAGCTGACGATATTGCATATGCATTAACGGCAGATTTAAAGGATTGCGTTCATTTCTGGGGCGCTCCATATTGGGGCTATGCAAGATGGACACCAGGTTCAAATCTAGGGTATAATTATGACCTTGCATGGGCAATCTATGGTACAACAGGTGGAGCACCTTCACCAAAAGCTTGGATCCAACCAGGAACTGAAGACATAGATGCAACTGTGATGAACTATGGTACATTCGCGTACGAGGATTTGACTTGTTATGCTGAAATCTGGGAGTACATAACAGACCCAGAGAATGGAACACAAGTCTATTCAGACGAAATCAGTAATATAGATCTAACAACCCCACTCGGCGGTTCAAGGGATCTACAGTTTGCAGATTTCACATTTGCAGACGAAGGACGATACGGTCTATTCCTTAATCTACCAGCAGATCCTGATGATGTCACAAAGAACAACGTGGCAAAATGGGGAGTAGCTGTTGACGATACAAACCCAGATTCTGACTATCCACCGATCTTTGACCCAGCAGATCCTACTGGTGAAGCAGGTTGGTACGTTGACGATGTTACAGTAACACTGAATGCATCTGACCCATGGTCTAATGGTGTATCATCTGGTGTAAAAGAAATCAGATACACAATTAATGGTGGAGCAGAAAAAGTGATTTCTGATAGCACTGGAAGTTTCGTACTTACAGAAGATGGAGACGACATAGAGATACAATACTGGGCTGTTGATTGGGTTGGTAACGTAGAACCAACAAAGAACACGATTACAATCGACATTGACCAAACAGTACCAGAAGTAGATCTAATCTATGAAGTACTTGGATGGACCCCACTGGAAGGTTGGGAATTCCAATTTACTGCAACAGCAACCGATGCAATGAGTGGTATGGAGAGCGTTGAGTTCTACTTCAACAACGAATTACAATCGACTGTTGATGGTCCTGGACCAACATATGTGTTTACAGTATTCTACATCCCATTACCCGGAAATGCAATCTTTAGATCAAGAGCATACGACATAGCAGGTCTATTCTCTGATGACGAAATAATAAACCCAGAAACCAGTTCACACAGTACACCTCAAACACAAATAAGCCAAGACTTACCACATCAGCAACCTCTACCACGATAGACAAAAAACAAACTCTGTAAAAATATGAAGGGAAAAATAACCCTTCACTCTTTTATTTTTTTAAGCAAATTTTTTTGGTTGAAAATATTTTTGAAAATTCTTAACAATTCTATAGTTGAGAATTGTTTAGTTAATCTAAAGTAACTGGAGTTTTGCGTTTTTAGTATCCATAACTATTAGTTCGCAATATTCATTT
>CAZHIY010000276.1:0-3096 GCA_964533085.1 uncultured Thermoplasmatales archaeon
GCCATTTTAAGAGTTTTAATCATGGAATTCGAATCTCTACGATGGGAGAGAAACGTAGAGATCACCTGACGGTGTTCATCATAGACAGTAAACAGGTATCCTTGTTTACCAGGTCTCTTTTTAGAACCTTTACGGTTTACAAACATTTCATCCATATACCAGATTTGTGAGTATTGGGGTTTGTACAACCTTGAAATTTTTTGGAAATAGGGTGCAAGTTTCTGCACCCAGTATAATACACTTCTTCCAGTAACTTTAATATTCTTTATGTCTTGTATCAACCTTGCGCATTCTTCACTGGTAAGAAAGAATTCGGTGTATAAACGAACACCGAACAATACAACGTCTGCAGGATTTCTCATCTGATGAAATGGACTACTTGTTTTTTCTAAAAATAGTTTGTTGCATACTTTGCATTGATATCTTTGTTCAGCGTTATCTTTATAATTATATAAACCATGTTTGACTATGTTCTTACTTTTACAGTAAGGACATAAAATGATAGACTTACTCATGATTGTGCACCCATCCTTATTTAAATCTTTAAAAAGGTGCACAATTTTAAGTCTATCTACAATTTACTTCGCAGTACCGTATTTTTTCCAGTATTTGAAAACGTTCCAAAAACCATTGATATGCTGATACCCTAACCCGTGGTATAATTATTTTAAACTCTGACCAGTCACTCTCAGCACCATAAGGATCCTTTGCTTTGCACCTTATTGTGTATGTTCCTCGTTGTGACCATTTATGACTAAAAGTTATTTCTTTATCCGAATTATAAGGACCAAGCCAACCAGTATTACTACCATCATCCCAGTCAACAAAGAGATAGATAATACTTCCATCCAGGTCAGTTCCAGTGAACTTGTAATTATAAGCGATTCCAGGATTTCCATGTGATGGTCCATCTATAACTGGGGTATTTGGTGGATTATTGCCATCTTGTATCCAAGCAAATGTAGTATCAATACTGATATTACTATTGTTATCTATCACAGTGAATACTACTGTATAATTCCCGGACTCCATATAAATATGCGTTGGGTCTTTCTCATCTGAAGTATTATTATCTCCAAAATCCCACAGATATGAGTGTGGTGAGAATCCACCTTTTGAATAACCCTCAAATTGAACAGATTCATTTATTAGTCCATAGTAGGGGCCGTTTGCGTCTGCCTTTAAATTACCAACACCAAATGCATGAAGATAACCAACATTATAAATTGAGCCTCCTATCTCTTCTTTACTAGCAGATCCTACATATATATATCCATCCTTACTGATAGCTGGGGCAGAATCTATAAATTCATTAGCTATCTTATCTCGCCATTTTAAAGTACCATTAGCATTAACCGCATATAGCCAACCATTACTAGTGCCAAAATATATAGTGTCTTCTAAAGAATGAGCAGGGGTACTTCCTTTAATATTTCCATTGATGTCAAATGTCCATTTCACGGAACCGTTATCTGGATCTAATGCATAAAGTGTTTCATATCCTGCATAGATGGTTCCATCCTGACCAATAGTTGGAGAAGTACCTGCACCAACATTAGTCTTCCATTTGAATGAACCATCAGGATTTACTGCATGAAGATAATCATCAAGTGAAACCACGTAAATAGTGCCATCATCAGCGATACAAGGACTTGTTCGTATCCAGTCTCCTGTTTTATATTTCCATTTGAGTGTTCCATTGTTTGGATATAGTGCATAAAGATATGTATCATGTGAACCACAATATACAATACCATTATCACTAATAGCAGGAGATGAATAAACCACAAGATCTGTTTTATATCTCCATCTCACTGTACCGTTTGGAAAAAGAGCATTAATATAATGATTTGCATCACCGAAATAAATTGTTCCATCATTGCCTATTACAGGTGAAGATAATATATCATCTCCAAAAAAATGTTGCCATTTTAATGTACCATTGGAGTTAATTGCATAAAAGTATCCATGTTTGTCTCCAAAATAAATTGTACCATCTTCATCAATTGCAGGAGCAGACCAAACATAAAAATCTAAATCATCATACTTCCATTTGAGAGTACCATTTGGATAAAGTGCATAAAAATCAGCTCCTCCAAAATAAATAGTTCCATCATCTCCAATGATAGGTGAACCTCTTACATAATCGTTAACATGTTGTTTAAACCGCCATATTTCATCCCAAGTATCAAGTGTATTATACGGACTACGACCTGTATGACGAATATCATGGCAATACATTGGCCAGGGTGAATCCATAGGAAAATCATCTTTTTGCTGTATTGTTTCTTCTTTTTTGTTTATTTTTTCTGATTCGATATCATCATAAGTTTTAGATTCTTTGGAGATAAGATGTTGTATAAAATCAGGTATTTCAGAAATATGATAATAATCATAATTCTCAATTGTCGTTGCCTTATCAGGTTTCAAAACATTATATCCAATAGAAATTGAGGTTACTATCAATGAGATTATTAAAATAATTGTTCCAATTAATAAACTTGCCCTTATGGAACTACAATTTTTCATTTCCAACTCCCCTATAATATTTTATCTTCCAATTATAACATATTTTTTATCTATTATTTAATAATTTTCCTTATAAAATCTTTTTTATGGAACTCTAGTCTATCTATCTAAATCAAAATACTTATCTACAGCGTTAATTTATCAATTTAAACGACAATCTCTTAAATTTTTATTTCAATAATTTTATCACTTTTATATTGTCTTATATATTCATATATTTTATAAAGGATTAGAAAGATTAAATTATACGTTGATACAATACTAAAAAATATACTAGAAAATACTATATCAATTTTGCTATTATCTAATATTTTGAATTAATATGCCTTTCTTAAAATTCTTTTTAATTTTAAATATAAAGCATTTATCAATCACTTGCCATGATTTACCACTATTATTACGTATATTTTACACCTATTTTACCATTATCCTTAAATACCATTTATACTCTTCTTAATTACTAAAAAATTATTGTGGGAGGAGACAAAACATAAAGAAGAAAAAATTTTTTTTAAAGGAGGAAATAAAATATGAAAAAGAAAATAAGTGTATTAATAATAACTATAC
>CAZHIY010000277.1:0-3086 GCA_964533085.1 uncultured Thermoplasmatales archaeon
TCTAAAATAAGTGTTTATTTTTATTCCAAATTGTTTTTGTATTGTTATCAAATCTTCGTTTAAATCTCGACTATTAGTTGTGAATCTCCCTAATGGACAGGAACTTGGCATATCAGATTTAATATTTCCATCGCCATCCATATACGCCTTTAAAAATGATTCCTTTACAGAACTTGAAGCAGATAATATTTGATATGGAATTTGTTTGTTTCTGCTGTTATCTCCACATTTAATTATTTCTTCAAAGATATGATTTATAACTTTTGCGTGAACTGTAGATACAATTGTCCTTGCTGTTTTTCTTCTATCTAACATATATGGCTTTAAACCAAATATTTTTTTAGATAACTCTTGAATCCTATTGTGCATTTGTTTAGAAGAACTAGAAATTGTAATATAATAGAATGGATTTTTATTTATAATTCTTTTAAATGTGTGGCCTTCAGAAATGTAATAACCAAGAAATTCTGCGAGATTCTTATCAATTTTGATATATGATTTAATTCTACTAGATCTTCTCCCATTTGATCCAACTGTAATATATTTTAAGAGATCATTAGGAATATCTATTTTTTTTAGTTTTTCAAGTTTAATTTTTAAATAGGATGTACAAGTATTATCTTTAAGACTTATATTAACTAAATCTTTTCTCAACCCATTAAAATATTTTAAATCTTCTTTTTCCATGAATCCAAAATACCCTGGTTTAGTTATTGCATTAATCAAGTTGATTTTTTGACTTTTTTCTATATTTGGAATTTTGTTAGCATGAACAAGCAAAGTATCAGCATTAATCTCCCCAGCTGAAATCTCTTTTATCGCTTTATCTTTTATTGTAAATACACTGTGATTTGGAGTAACAACTGTAAATCCACTTTTTGTCGAGATTTTAACAAGTTTTCCTTTCCATTTATGTCTAACTGCTTGTTTTACTTTCTTGACTTCAATTTTTCCATTCCTATTTATCGAAACTACTCTCAAATTATCCTTGATTTCGGCAATTTCAAATTCAATACCATTGATTTTCTCAGTAAAATATCCAAATTTATCAATAGCTTTATCAACAAACTCACCGATTCTAACATTTTCATATTCTCCTTTTGAATTAATGAGAATAATTCTTTGTGAATAATCAACACTACCGGCGTTACGAGCACCTTTGACACTTTGATACATCATCTTTAAGTGTTGCAACTCTGCCTCATCGTTTCTTTTCTTTGCTTCTTTCAGTTCATCTTTTGTCTTTGCAATCATACTCATAATTCCAGTCATAGCACAATTTACAACACCTGGTTTATCGTCTATTTTGATGCCAAGCATAAATCCTTCATCTGCAAAAGTATCTTCTTTTGTAATTTCCCTCCAGTTTACATCTCTAATCCTTAAAAAACGATCAGGAAGTTTTTTTAACCAAATCCAATCGTCAGGTATTTCAGTCTTATGTGCAAGTCTTACAGTGTCTGCACCCACATTCATAGCTTTAAGAATTGTAGGATACATTGCTCCGACATCGGCAACAACTACATACCACCATGGGATAAAATGCGAAAATGCTTCTTTATCAGGCTTTATTGTCATACCCCCAGGCATATGGTAATTTAGCCTTTCATCAGGATCTGTTGTATTCTCGTTGTAAATAACATAGGGATCTTCCATCCATTTTGGCATTTCATAACCATATTTTACAACCCTAACAAAATCTTTTGACAATTGCTCCTTAATTTTTTTAGATTGCCTGACAATCTCATCTCTAGAGTTACACCCCTTAAAATATTTAAGCAGAACCTGAGAAATTGACATTACCCTACAAATCGGTGGCATAATCTTTTTTTGAACAGATGCTCTAATAAGAGACATATGGTCCCACATATTTACAGCACCTTTAGAAAGTAGCATGTCAAAGGGCATACAAGTTGTAAATGCAAGAGGAAGAGACTGTTGAATTAAATTTAGGGTTACTCCTAACTGCTCCTGGACATCCTGCTTGTTATATTTTAATGTCCTATCATCGATTTTGATTTGAGAAGGAGTCAATATTATTCTATCTTTAACCACAATACCAAGAAATGGAGCAACAGATTTTAGACTAAAATCATTCAAGAAGGAATAAAACTTCCTAACACCTAGATATGTATCAAGACTGCATGGATAGAATTGTACTGCCTCAGAGCGAATCCCAAAATAAAAGGATTTATCAGGTCTACTATTCTTAATTACAAAATTTTGAAATATTTTCCTATCATCTTCAGATAATTGATTTCTCTTTTCTTTCAAGATCCAGTTTATTCTGTTATATATTTGAAAATTATCAAAACCAATGATATTATGGCCTGATATTATATCGTGACTTGCAATAATACCACAAAAATCTAAAAGATTATCAATTTCTTCATTAATATTACGTGAGATAAGTTGTTTTACTTCAAAACCCTCCCAATCAGATGGGCAATCTAAAATATTAAAACTAAATTCTTCTTTATCTAGGTCTTTAAAAGAATCAAATACAATATTAAAGTTTGAAAATCCAATAATGTCTATCGGAATATTTTCTTTTCCTTTTTCAAATTCAGATGTTTCTATATCATAAACTAAAACCTTAAGATTCTTATTTTCACCATTTGTATCAAAAAGCCATTGTTTTCCTGTAGCTGCCAGGTCTACCAATGCTCTTTGCTGATAAGGAATATCATGTTCAGCAGTAAATAAACCCTGATTGAAAAATAAAAAGTCACTTACATCTGGTACAAAATATGATTTTTTTGTAAAAACCTTAAATATATCTATTTTTTCTCCAAAATCCCAAAAGCTTTTGTAGGTCTCAACTTCACCAATCTCCTTAATTTTTGATAAAGTATTATCTGAAGATTTACTATTTTCCCATTTTTTTATTAGATCTTTTCTTGCTGATTCTATATTTCTATCCTTAGGACAAAAAACTAAAAAATATGGTTTATGTAACTCTGAGATTAATTTTGGAATTTTTTCATGTAAATAAAGATATTCTGGTGATATGCCAATTAACAAATCATTCACAACTTATAACTCTTTTATTTTAAGCATCAATATAGTTCATCTACTTAAATTAA
>CAZHIY010000278.1:0-1425 GCA_964533085.1 uncultured Thermoplasmatales archaeon
GGGTGGCATTTGGTAATATTGAATGGGAGCTGATAGAATATGAAACAAAGAATAATCAGTAAAGGTTTGGCAGTTGCTGTCATCCTATTGTTTCTGGGTGTTGGTATTCAACCAGCAATAGCAACAGTAGAACCTAAAGAAGATTTTATTGATATTGAACCAAAGGATTACTTGTTTCAGACTATCATAGACATAGCAAACAACCCAGATGTAAAGGAGTTGTTAGAGCAATATAAGTATAACTTATTTAAGATTGATATAGATAGAAGTATTTACCGTAAGATATTTTTCAGGAATCCAAGACTATTCTTTAATACAATATTCACTAAACCATCTATGACTATTGAGTATCTGGATAAATGCTACAATAAGGGACTTGATATTACTAATATTCTTGGAGAAGATGAATCATTAGAGATTATAGAGAATGTTGAGATAACTGATAGAAAGTTGTTTGATGAACTTAATAATATCATAACTAAAGATGAGGAACTATCTAATAGACTTGTAACACTTAAAGAGATGAATAGTGAATTAAAATCTGTTTCACCATTTTGGGACCATCCTATAATATGTAGTATTTTATTTTTGATTTATGACCCAGTGTGTTTATCATTAGATATTATTGGTTTGATATTTGTTAGTTTTTTATAAAATGGCAACCTACTATTAACCATAATATTTGGTTTATGCTTGGCATCACTGAGCATACTATTACGTTCTATTGATATGCTTTTGGATTTAATTGGTTGCTGGTAGTTTTAACTATCGACTATGACATCCTACTTACTCCTTATAGTTAGTGTAGGTTTCTATCATAAAGACACACTATCTAAAACATTTAAATACTCTGTATCTGATTAATTATTGTTGAGGGAGGTATAGTCTTCTGAATAAGAACATCATATCTATAGGCATATGCATACTATTCATTCTTACAGTAGTTACACCAATGACTCTAGGATTAGATGTTGAAGCCTCTGAGGAACAACCAGATATTGAGAGATACCTATACCCTGAATACTATGATTGCTACAGCACTGATGAAATAGATGATTATACCGAGTATCAAGATACAGATGTCTCTGTTGATTATAAACCTGTGAAATCAACTGAGCCTTTAGATAGTCCACCTATGGATAGCCCATGGCCAATGTACTGTCATGATACAAGACATACCGGAAGAAGTCCATATAGTACTGCTGATAATCCTTATGACACTAAATGGATGTTTGATATATATGGCCCAGTATTTGGCGGTCCAATTATTGATGAAGATGGTGTTTTGTATATCGGTGTGCCGGTGAGCGTAAGCCACGATCTTGCCCAGTTCGTTGCGATCGACGTCCTGGGCCAGTTCCCGGGCGATGGCCTCAGCCCTGGTCCACTCGGATTTGGTCAACTCCATGGCAATCTCCTTTAATA
>CAZHIY010000278.1:1435-3085 GCA_964533085.1 uncultured Thermoplasmatales archaeon
TCTTTATCGTGCGATATTTATTTGGATGCACGCTTTTATTGTTTTGATTGTACAAATGGTGAATTAAAATGGAGGTGTGATGACCGTTTTAGTGTTTCGTCCACACCAGCTATTGATGAGAATGGTATCCTTTATGTTGGGTCAATCTGGGCACATCCAAATTATTTTTATGCGATTGATACCAGTAATGGAGATTTAAAATGGAGAAAAGAGAATAGCAACCATATTTTTTCTTCTCCTGTTATTGGAGATGACGGTTCTATCTATTTTGGGAGTTTAAATGAAAATATTTATGCTTATTATCCAAATGGAACTCTGAAGTGGAGATTTAAGACAAATAGTTATGTATATTCATCACCTGCAATCGGTGATGAGGGTACAGTATATTGTGGAAGTCATGATGGGAACCTGTATGCATTATATCCAAACAATGGAACTCTGAAGTGGAAATACAAGACAGGTGATTGGGTAGCAAGAGGACCTTCTATTGCTGAAGATGGAACTATTTATTTTGGTTCGTGGGATGGATATCTTTATGCTGTTAATCCTGATGGAACACTGATATGGAAGACAGGAGGTTATCTCTGTGGAACTACTCCAATTATTGGAGCTGATGGTACTATTTATGTTGGTAACACAAAACTCAGTGCAATAAATCCTAATGATGGCACTGTAAAGTGGTCGTTTAATCTAGGAGAGCTGGATATTCATGGTAGTAATCCATGTATTTCTGCAGATGGTACTATTTATTTTGGGACCCATGGAAGTGGTAGAATTTATGCTATCAATCCTGATGGTACAGAGAAGTGGCGGAAATCAATAGGGGGAGATGTTGAATCTGCTCCTGCAATAGGTGAAGATGGCACCATATATATAGGAAATGCTAAGGATGATGGAAGTATTTATGCATTTGGACCTTTAGATGCTAATGCTCCATCAGCACCAGAAATAGATGGCCCAAGGATTTGTTTACCAGGCATTCCATATCAATACAAGTTTACTTCGACATCATCCGATGGTAAGAATGTGTATTATTTGGTTGAATGGGGTGATGGCACAACCACAGGGTGGAGTGGTACATATGAGTCTGGAGAGACAATTACATTTTATCATGAATGGTCAATCCCTGTCAAAAGTACAATTAAAGCTCGTGCTAAAGATACTGATAACCTTTGGGGTCCTTGGTCTGAATATAATGTGAATAAAGATAGAACCAGAGCATCATCTTATCATTGGCTATGGGAGCGTTTCCCATTGCTGGAAAGACTGCTAGGTTTGATAAGATAGATATCTATTGATGACGAATCATATAATCAAAACCTATACCCCAACAAAAACCTGTAAAACCACCTAATACAATCCCGTAAACTGTTTGTTTAAATAGAATTTCTGGATATAAAAAACTTAAAATACTTATTAAAACACCTGGAAAAACTACTAAAGATAGAGTTGCTTCAAAAAATAATTTCCAACCTTTATCTTTTTTCAAAGCAAATTTAAATATGTTTATACAAAATGAGTAATAAGCACCAGCTAATACTATCGCAAAGACCACTGGGTCTAATGGGATAATATAAAAATTCATAACTAAAAAAAGGTATTGTCCTTGAAAATAGCGCATAATTAAATAGAGGATATTACATTACTTTA
>CAZHIY010000279.1:0-3054 GCA_964533085.1 uncultured Thermoplasmatales archaeon
GGATTTACAGTTGCTAGTTTAGCAATCCCTGCCATTATGGGACGTCCTTAGACATGATTCTGATAATTATGATATAGAGGCATGAAAATGAAAGAAAGAATGTTGAGTAAAAGTTTGGTAGTTGCTGTTATCCTATTGTTGCTTGTGCTTACAATACAACCATCTGTAGCAGTTCAACCAGAACCAGAGATTGAAATTGAACCAAAGGATTACCTGTTTCAAACAATCATAGACATAGCAAATAACCCAGAAGTAAAAGAGTTGTTAGAGCAATATGATTATGACTTGTTTAAGGTTGATATAGATAGGAGTGTCTATCGTAAGATATTTTTCAGGAATCCAAGACTAATCTTTAATATACTATTCACTAAACCATCTATGTCTGTTGAGTATCTTAATAAATGTTACAATAATGGTATTGAAGTTACTAATATTCTTGGTGAGGATAATGTATTAGATATAATTGAGAATGTTGAGTTTACTGATACAAATTTGTTTGATGAACTCAATAATATTATTACAAATGATGATGAAATATCTAATCAACTTGCAAGATTAACCAATATAAATAATGCATTAATAACTAAAAACGATTATGAGGACAACCCACTTTTTTGTGCTATTCTGGTAATACTTATTATTGGATTAGGTATATTCTACTGCCCATATGCTTGGGTGTCAAATTTGTATGAGAATTATGGATTGTTTCCATTACTTACTTTTATATTGGGCATTCCTGCAATGATATCATTATTGTTAATTGGGACAGTTTTTCTTATGATTTTAGCGTTCTGTTATATGGAACTTCCTATACTGTAAAATAGAATATGATTAAGAACATCCTACTTTCTCCTTATAGTTAGTGTAGGTTTATATCACAAAGGCACACTATCCTAATATTGCTATCTATAACCTTTATATATCTTATATCTGATTAATATCTTAGAGGGAGGTAAATCTTCTGAATAAAATTATGATTACTATAGGCATCTGCCTGCTTTTCATTCTAACAGTAGTTACACCTATGACTCTTGGATTAGATGTTAAGATAGATAGAGTTGAATCAGAAGAAGCTCAACCATTTATTGGAGCATCTGAGCATATATGGCCTATGTTTAAACATGACCCAAAACATACCGGACGAAGCCCATATGATACAAGTGATAATCCAGGTGTTGAAAAATGGAAATTCTTCACTGATAGCCCATTTACTAATACTGTTGTTATTGATAAAGACGGAACACTTTATACTGGATCCAGCGGAGATGAATTATATGCCATATACCCAAATGGAACACTGAAATGGGAACAAAAACTTCCATCTAAATACCCTCTGGAACTAGCAATTGGTGAAGATGGAACCATTTACCTCGGCACTGCTATTCAGTTCTGTGCTTATTACCCAAATGGTACACTTAAATGGATATTAGATATTGCCGAGAAGAGATATTTTACAGGGAATCCATCAATTGACACAAATGGTACCATATATGCTGGGACTGCTGAGGGTTACCTCTACGCTATCTATCCAAATGGGACTATTAAATGGGAAAATAATATAAGCGGTGATGTTCGTGGACCTGCCTTGGATGATCAGGGTAATATATATTTTACTTCCCGTGATGGACATGTGTATTGTTTGAACGATGATGGAAGTCTTAAATGGATGTCAGATAGAATAACTGCATTTGATTTTGGTCCAGTTATCGGCGGTGATGGAACTATTTATGCTGTTCCACGATGGGACTGGCTGTTTGCTTTTAACCCTGATGGCTCTGAGAAATGGCGGAAGGAGCTACCGATAGATTCAGGTGGACAGGTTTCTATTGCTCCTGATGGTACTCTTATTGTTTGCGGTCGATTTTATGGTGTGATGGCTGTTGATCCAAGTGATGGTAGTATACTTTGGACTTATACTGCTCATAATCCAGTTGGGACACACTTGACTAATGCTGCTATAGGAAGTGATGGCACGATCTTTTTTGGTTGCGTTAATTATCTTTGTGCGCTAAATCCTGATGGGACTCTTAAATGGAAGGAACATCTGAGCACAGATCTTTTCCCATATCGTTTTATGCGTGTTTATGGTGATCCGTCTATTTCTAATGATGGAACTGTATATGTCACCTCATGGCTTGGTGGTGAGTTTCAAGAGTATCATGATATTGGTTATATTCATGCTATCGGCAAGGGTGATCCTGATGCGCCATCCACACCAGAGGTATCTGGTAAAAATTATGGACTGCCATTGTTGAACCATTGGTTCAGCATTAAGGCTACATCTCCATCTGATGATGATATTTTTTATATGGTCGATTGGGGTGATGGTAATGTTGAGGATTGGGCTGGCCCGTATCAGTCTGGTGAAATGATCATGGTAAATCATTCTTGGGAAATGCCAAGTAGTCAAGGTGAATATTTTCAAGTTTCAGCTAGGGCAAAAGATACTGATGAGCTTTTAAGCCCCTGGGGTGAGTTTGAAATTAAAATTTGTTTTCCAAGGAACAATGTATTTTATAATTCTGTGTTTTTACGGTTCTTAGATGGTTTCCCTATGCTGGAAAGACTGCTGGGTTTAATCAGAGCTGACTGAAATCATTTTTAATATCATCACTTTAGCTTCTTGTAGTTGATGATTAGCTATTCTAAGTTTAGATTCAATCTGCCCAAGACAATCCAATATATCAGTGATATTCTTATCCATACCTGAAAAAAAGTTGCTGGGATTATTAATGGTTGTGTTGTGATTTGTAGCAAAAAATTGTTGGAATGTTATAAGTAACAGTTGTTAAGGAGACCTTTATAAACCTATAGACATTCTATAGATATAATAAGGGGAGGAAAAAATGATGAAAAAATACAAATATAAAAATATTATGAGCAAATTTCTATTCGTATTTATTATTGTTCTGTCTCTGATATTATGTAATTTTAGTTTCAATATAATAGCTAAAGAGAATAAACCAATTATTCCACAAATTGATATTTCTTTCACTCCACCATTAAAAAGAAATAAAAATAAAAAGATTGGTATTTGTATAGCTTAAGATAAGC
>CAZHIY010000280.1:0-3048 GCA_964533085.1 uncultured Thermoplasmatales archaeon
TGTAGCCTAAAATGGGGTCATAAATTCAGAATGAATTTTGACGCCATGTTTTTAAGATTCTATTTTTCTTCTTGTTCCAAGCGTGACCCTTCAGCCCACATCTCATTAAATTCCAGATTTAATTTCTGAACAATGTCCTTTTCAACTGTCCAAAAACCTAATTCATCTTTTTTTATAGGACCTGCAAGGATCAATGCTCTATCATCACCAAGAATAAAATTTCCTTTTATTCCTTTATGCTCTTTTACATCAAGTCCATTAAGCGCCTCTTTGTTCTTATAAGTCTTAACAATAATTTTTGAATCCTTTGGAAGTTCTACATCTGATAAATATTCTGCCATTATTCGAGGATTTGATATCTCTGAGATATTCCAACTTTTTGTATGCTTTGACGCAGGTGGTACTTGTGATGTTTTCTTTATACCAATCTCTATTGCTAGACCAACAACTACAACTCCAATAGCAAATCCTATAATCAATGAAACTATATCCATGCTCCATCCACCTAATATATGGTATATTTAACATAGATATAATAGTTTGGTTTGTATAAATGGTTTGGATAAATATAAGGGTAATCTTTATTTTGAACTTTGTATTATGGGCTGAAGAAATAGGTGTAGGGTCTTTATATTATGAACAAGAAAAACATAGAAAAAATAAATGAGCTAAGAAAAAAACATAATGTGATAATTCTTGCTCATAACTATCAACTTCCAGAAATTCAAGATATTGCAGATTTTTTAGGTGATTCCTTAGATTTAGCAATGAAAGCTACGAAAACAGATGCTGAAAATATTATTTTTTGTGGCGTTGATTTCATGGCAGAATCTGCTAAGATATTGAATCCAGATAAAAATGTTATACATCCAGATATTGAAGCTGAATGTCCAATGGCTAATACAGTTAATCCTGATGATCTTCTAAAATTAAAAAATAGTATCCCTGATGCTGAAGTTGTTTCTTATATTAATACCACAGCTGAAACAAAAGCAATATCTGATATTTGTTGTACTTCTGCAAATGGTAGGAAGGTTGTGGAAAGTCTTTCTTCAAAAAAGATAATTTTTGTTCCAGATAAAAATTTAGGAGCTTATATTCAGAGACATGTTGAGGATAAAGTGCTTACTATATGGCCTGGTGTTTGCCCGACACACCATAGAATTCGAAAAGAGGAAATTTTAAGAATAAAAAAGATGCATCCCAATTCAGAGATTCTTGTCCATCCGGAATGCAGACCAGAAGTAATAGATATATCAGATTATGCTTTATCAACAAATGGTATGGTAAATTATGTGAAAAAATCAGACATAAATGAATTTATTATTGGAACTGAAAAAGAACTTTGTTATAGGTTAAAAAATGAAAATCCTGAAAAGACCTTTTATCCAATTAAAACAGCTATTTGCCCAAATATGAAGAAAATCACATTTGAAAAAGTCTTAAATAGCCTTGAATCCTTAGAACCAAAGATTGAACTACCGGAAGAATTAATGAAAAAGGCTAAACTACCTCTTAAGAAAATGATGGATATTGGTCGGGGAGATTAAATGAGAAAAGTTTATATGGATTATGCTTCAACTACTCCTGTCGATAAAGAAGTTTTAGAAGAAATGCTTCCTTATTTTGATAATATTTATGGTAATGCTTCCTCAATCCATAATTATGGTAGAGATGCATTCGATGCAATTGAAGTTACGAGGGAGCAAGTTGGTAGTCTATTGAATGCTAATCCAGACGAGATAATTTTTACATCTGGAGGGACTGAATCTGATAATCTTGGTATTAAAGGTGTAGCCTTTAATAATAAGAAAAAAAGGGAAACTAAAGGATATCACATAATAACCTCTGAAGTTGAACATCCTGCGGTTCTTGAAACCTGTAAGCATTTAGAAAAATTAGGTTTTAATGTAAAATATTTACCTGTTGATAAATATGGACTTATAAATCCTAATGATTTAGAGGTAGCAATTTCTAAAAACACTTTTCTTGTTACAATTATGTTTGGAAATAATGAAATCGGAACAATTGAACCTGTTAAAGAGATAGGAAAAATAACAAATCAACATGATATTTTATTTCATACAGATGCAGTTCAAGCAATTGGAAAGGTTCCAATAGATGTTAATGAATTAAATATTGATTTATTATCAATTTCTTCGCATAAAATATACGGACCAAAGGGGACTGGTGCCCTTTATGTAAGAAATGGCGTAAAGTTACAAACAATCGCACATGGTGGCGGCCAGGAGAAAGGATTAAGGAGTAGTACCCATAATACACCTGGAATTGTTGGTCTTGGAAAAGCGTGTGAACTTGGAAAAAAGAGAATGAGTAAGGATGTATCTCATCTCACAAAACTAAGAGACATACTAATTAATGAAATTCAAAAAATAGAACAGTGTTATCTTAATGGTCATCCTGAAAAAAGACTTTCAAACAATGCTCATTTTCGTTTTGTTGCAATTGAGGGAGAATCATTAAATCTAATGCTTGATGACAAAGGTATAGCTGCATCCACTGGTTCTGCTTGTTCATCAAAAAAATTACAAGCATCTCATGTACTGTTAGCTATTGGACTTAATCCAGAGGAAGCTCATGGTTCCATCAGATTAACTCTCGGTAGGATGAGCACAAAAGATGATATTGAATATGTAGCGAATGCATTACCTGAAGTTGTACAAAAACTGAGAAAAATGTCTCCGTTATGGAAAAAGTGAGGAGATTTTGTATGAAGGATAAATATACTGATATTGTGTTGGATCATTTCCGCAATCCTAGAAATATTGGTGAGATAAAAGATGCAGATGGTATTGGTACAGTTGGTAATCCTGTTTGTGGTGATGTAATGACCATATTTATCAAAGTAAAAAATGATATTATTGAGGATATTAAATTTAAAACCTATGGTTGTGCTGCAGCTATTGCTAGTAGCAGTATTGCAACAGAACTTGTTAAAGGTAAAACTCTTGATGATGCTCTTGCACTTACTCGCAGTGATGTTGCTAAAGAACTTGGTGGTTTACCTGCTGTGAAGATGCATTGCTC
>CAZHIY010000281.1:0-3038 GCA_964533085.1 uncultured Thermoplasmatales archaeon
AGCATCAGGTTTCGTAAGAAATATTATATCATTACCAGTATCTGAGCCAAAGGTGTTGTTAGTATATGCTCTATAATGATAGAGTTGGCCAACTGTTAGACTGTTTATCCCTGCAGAGAATTCATCGCCTGTGTTTCTAATTTGATCACTTGTAATGGTCCCATAACTCGTATTTATTCCATATTCAAATCTAACAGTACAGCTCTCCCCACCATCATCTTCTAGGTAACCCTGGAGCGTTGCGTTGGTTTCTTCTGCCCCTGTTGATGCATTGGTTAAAACAGTTGGAGAACCACCTGTGGTAAAATGAAACGTCTGTTGACTGCAATTGTCCTGATCATCAGAAATTGACACATTCCACCAGTAATTTGTCTTGTAACTGTTCACCCAGGAAGTATTTATAGCAGAGTAAGACCCATTGTTTACATTATTTGTCGTATTAAATGTAACCCAGCTCCCACTTTCATTTGTTTTCCACGTTATATTTATTGTATTACCACTAGAATGATTAGCTTGAATGTTTAATGTTGGATTAAGTGAAACACCAGTTGCTCCGTCAACTGGAAAAACATTAGTTATCCGGATAATTGGTAGACTCCCACGATATATTCTAACCTTGTTATCATAACCTCCCGTTGCAAGCCAGTTGTTATTTTGGGAGAAAGCAACAGAATTAATTATATCCGTTGCATCTGTTAGAGTTTTATTTAATGTCCAATCAGATACCTTATAAATTCTAACATTATTATCCTGGCTTCCTGCTGCAAACCAATTGTTATTTTGGGAAAAAGCAACAGATTTAATCCTATCTGTTGCATTTGTTAGAGTTTTGTTTAATGTCCAGTTCCAGTCGGATGTCTTCCTCCATATATATATCTTAGATGAATAATCTCCTGCTGCAAGCCAGTTGTTGTTTTGGGAGAAAGCAACAGAATATATTGCATTTATTGGATCTGTCAAAGTCTGGTTTAATGACCAATCAGATACTTTATAGATTCTAACTTTTTCGTCAAATGAACCAGTTGCAAGCCAGTTGCCATCCTCAGAGAAGGAAATACTGTAGATATCATTTGAAGCATTGGTTAAAGTCTGATTTAATGACCAATCAGATACCTTGTAAACATAAACTTTATCATCTTCACCTCCAGCTGCAAGCCAGTTACTGTCTGAAGAAAAAGCAATGGATAGTATATCCCCAGTTGAATTTGTTAAAGTCTTATTTAATGACCAATTAGACATAGTATACACATAAACATTGTCATTCCCACATCCAGTGGCTAACCAGTTATTATCAGGAGAAAAAGCAACGTAAATTCTTTCATCTGAATGAGATATGCTTATTGGGGGGAGAGACCAGTCAGATGTATTATAAATTCTAACACTTTTCTCATAACCTCCTATTGCAAGCCAGTTGTTATTTTGGGAGAAAGCAACAGAATCTACAGCACCTGGGAAAATTAGAGTTTTTTCTAGATCTCCTAAATCATAAGGATATATTGTATTACTGAAAACTATAGAAAAAACTGAGGAAGTTAAAAGTAATCCAAAAGTAGTTAAAATTAATATGTTACGAAATTTTTCTATTTTCTTTATTTGTTTAATATTATTCTTTTTTTTATACATCTATTGTCCCATCCCTAGTTGTAACTTACATAGGTTATATACACCTAAGATTGAGTACCTTGGAAGGTTATGGTTGTTGTCTGCCAGCTATGATTGGTAGAAAGATTGGTACCTATGAGAAGGCAAATGTCAAAACCCTTGCTGTCATTAGGGCTAAGAGCTGAATCATAATCACCACTATAAGAACTGTCAAGAAAACCATCACTGTCCAAGCCATTGGTCATAATCGAATATTCATCTTGACTAGGAGTACCTACTGCGTCAAGAGTCATATTTCCCTCATCTGTGGTGGCATTGGTCTTTATCCGTGTATCCATTGTTACAGTACCGTTGTTATATAGGGTAAAAGAACTTCCTGTTGTATTAGCCCATTCGTTTGCCAGCACACTACTAAAATTATAACTTGCAAGGCTCACATCTATATCTATATCTCCATCGGGATCAAAGGTAATTATAACATTATCCTCAGTCACTGCCATTACTGAAGATGTAATGGCTGAAATCATTAAGGTTGAAATTATAATCGTGTATACTTTCTTAACTCCATTTCTTGATTGAAGAATCGTATGGCTTGTTCTAAGCTGTTGTTTTTGTAAAATGTATTTGATGTTTGCTGCAAATTTGATGATTATATTAGGTATAAGCTTGGTAAAAGGTCTTAACCTATTTCTCTCACCAGCAGCTAGAGTGACACTTTGCACTACATCCACATCCCTCTCACTTCTGTTATCAATTACAATAACATTACAAAGAAATTACTTATATATTATATAAAGCTATTGATTACTAGACTTAGATGCTAATAACGCGTTTTATGCGAAATCTTAAAGAACGGAGAGGTCCATTACTATCTTTGGAAGGAAACCGTGATCTATAAAAGGCTGAGAGTAGTATCTGAGCATGTCGCTTTTTAGAAAGTTCAGAAGTAGTCAGAAGATCCATTCAACAAGGTATATCAGAGGGAGCCTTTGCATTGGGATACAAAACTAAAGGTGAATTGGACAAGGAGACTCTCAAATACCAAACAAACATCCCAACGAACGCTATATCGCTTGATGAAGGAGAAACCCTCATATCAAAAACTATTGCTGTAGATTTAATGAAAGGAATAGAAACAGTCATTGATAAAACAAAAGGAATTGTAATAAAGGGAAAAGCAGAAGAAGAGGCAAAAGAGACAGATAAGCCTAGTGACCCAAAACGGTATAAAAAAAATCTCATTAAGAATAGAAAATATACCTTCATCAAAGATTGCCAATCTAAGCAGAGGTGTTCTAATGGCGCTTAGCAAAGAAGTTGGTGGTTTTAACTTTAATATGGAAATAGATATTTCAAACCCCGAGAGAGTCTCAGAACTTACAATTAAAAAAAACGTACATGACCTTTCAGGACACCCACGAGAATGAAAAATAGGT
>CAZHIY010000282.1:0-3028 GCA_964533085.1 uncultured Thermoplasmatales archaeon
ACTGGTACTGACACTTTACAGATAGAAAAACCTGATAAAGTGATTGAGGCTATTGAGGTTTGGAAGTATGATGGAACCGAAGGTTGGGATGCTTGGGAGTGTATCGTAGGAGATGACTCAGGTAAACAAAATGAATGGAAGGATGGTTTTGGTGATTATTATAATAAGTATTGTTGGTCGATGATTGTTTGTGGTGATGAGCTTTGGATGGGTACTTCAAATAATCAATTAATTAAGAATTCTTCTTCTATTGATTATGATTCAAAGGGTTGTGAGGTCTGGCATTATGATGGGGAAAATCTGACAGCGAGTGTTAAAAATAATATAGGTGAAATAGGTAATGGTTTTGGTAATAGTTGGATGATTGGTGCTCGTTCTATGATTGAATATCCTGCTGGTAGTGGTAATGTCGTTGTTGGAACGTATACATTAAAATCTCCTTTTAAGGTTGATGTAAAGGAGTTAGGATGTGAGGTGTGGTTACGGTATCCATAATAATAATCTGTGGTAACCTACTTTCCTCTTATCCTTTATTATTAGTTTTCGATAAATATAAATAATATGTGATTAATAAGGTGTATATAATGAAGAAAATCATAACTTTGGGGGTTTTGACTCTATTTGCTTTGTCTTGTTTTTTTCCATCAGTTATAGGTTTTTCATCAGGGTCAGAGGAGAGTTTTTCATTAAATTCAGCATGTCAAGTTTCGGGGGATATTATAATTGTCGATGATGAGGGTGATGGCGACTATGTTAGGATTAAAGATGCATTATACCATGCGAATCCTGGTGATACCATAGAAGTATATAGTGGGACTTACTATGAACATGGGATAAATATAGTGGAAGAAAGAATCACGTTACAAGGAGTACCTTATGAGCTTGGAAATGGTAATGATATAGGTAAACCATTTATTAATGGAGAAGGGAAAGGTGACTTGATTGATATAAAAGCCAAGAATGTGATGATTGATGGTTTTCGGATGGAAAACGACGGAGGTCCATTGGCAAATGGTATTATAGGTTTGTTTCAAGTATCTGATGAATGCATCATTTCAAATAATGATATTGCTCATACCACAATGGCCTGTATCTGGAATGATGGCTCTGATAATAAGATATTAAACAACAACATCAGTCATAGTGTTATAAGACAAGGGATTGTCTTAGCTGAGCCAGGTCATCATAATACGATAATTGGTAATATTATCTCTGATGTCGAAACCGGTATCCTCTGCTGGGATTCAAATCAGAATACCATCAAAGGTAACAAGATAATCAAATGCAGTAGGTTCGGTATAGATTTAGCAAGTAGTAACTACAATACTGTAGAGGGCAACACATTTGAAGACAGTACTGTAGGAGTCCAAATATATTATAGTAAAGGGAGTAGAATTAAAAATAATAATTTCTTTGATAACCAGATACAGGCTCAGTTCTTCTATGGACCAATATTTTATAGTTTTACAAATAGATGGAATGGTAACTATTGGAATAGTCCACGTTTACTCCCGTTTCCTATCAGGGGAGCATATGTTATCGTCCTATTTTTCTTTTCATTTGTTCAATTTGATTGGCATCCTGCCAAAACCCCCTATGACATATAGATATGTAATGATGGCAGTAGAACTCTTTTTCTAATATAAAACTAAAGTGCTTATTGCCATTGTAAGCACTTTTGAGGTGATATGAATATGGAAAAATTCTATGGAGGCATAGACATCCATAAAGAGAGTTATGTAGGATGTATAATGGATAGAGATGGAAACATTACCAGAGAACATACATTTCCATCTTCGAAAAAAGCAGTTGAACGATTCCTCTGTGATATCCCAAGCTCGGGGATAACGATCGCGATAGAAGCATGTGGCCTATGGAGAGGAGTATATAAGGTTTTAACAGAAATGGGTTACGAAGTCAAGCTCGCGAATCCGAAGAAAACCCATGATATCGCTTGCAAGAAAAAGACTGATCGAGTTGATGCGAAGATACTGGCAGATCTGCTTCGGACGAACTATCTGCCTGAAGTTTGGATCCCAGATGAACAAACGCTGAGATTCAGAGACCTCACCAGGCATAAATCCAATCTTACACGTCTTAAAACACAGGTTCAATGTAAGATAAAAAGCTATCTCCTACGGAAGGGTATGAAGTACGGTAAACTGTGGAATGAAACAGCGATATCAAAACTTGCAGAAGAAGACCTGGATATAAAGAATCTTGTCAATATTTACCATAATTTGAAAGAAGAAGAAAAAGATGAAAGAAAAAAGCTTTATTATTTTTCTGGTATATATGGAGTTATTCCAAGGGTTTTCAACTTTGAATATGATTCCCAACTTGTTTTTATACACCATATATTAGAATATACTTATGGTGCTATAAATGGTAGATTAATAGCAGTTCAACAAGGAGATAAAACTGCTATGTTGGCAGATAGTATTCTTGACAAACTTTATACCTATACCTCTCAAATAGTTGATAAATTGGAGAGAGATGAAGATATATACAATTTGCTACAAAAAATTATAATTTTAGGATATACTACAACTGGTAATGGTTATTATCTATACACCAAAGGTATTATAAAAATATAAAAAATTAATGATATTAGATAAAATATATAGGATAACAAAAATATGTTAGTTATTTGATTTGTAACTCGCTCCTTAAGAATTACTGATGTTTTACCACCCCCTTTTATTTGTAATTATACTGCCCGTCTCAAGAATGGGACTTGAATTTACTAATAAAACTCTTTGTTCATAAAACATTAACAGATATCCTATCAAGAAAAACATGTTAAAATCATTGAACTAGAAATCATTGGTTTTTGGAACGTTTCCTAATGCTGGAAAGACTGCTATCTCTGTTAAGATAAGTTTTATCAACCATAAGATATTACTCTTATTTATAAGGAGTCTAGTTTGGAAGTAAATATGAATTTTAAGTACAAACCTTTTTTCATCCTTTCCTTCCTCCCTCTGCTAGACCCTTTTCAATTAATTTTTTATATTACTGGTTATTG
>CAZHIY010000283.1:0-3026 GCA_964533085.1 uncultured Thermoplasmatales archaeon
ATCTGGATTAGACATAAAAGATTTGAACGTCACTACAGATATCATTTGGAATATTACAAAATTTTATACAATTGAACCTGACTGCTGGTTTGACAGTAAAACACATGATTTTTGGGATTCGTCTAATGATGGTAAATATGATTCTGTAAATGTAACGTTTTCAATAGATACTGCACTACCACATGATCGGGTAATGGTCAGGGCGATTTTATACCCAGAGGCAACATTAGGTCATCCGGCTTTTCCATTTCTTTATAAATACGAGGTAAAAAAGTTTTATACTGTTACTCCTGATGGTGTAGAAGATATGCTTACTATTTCTCTTCCGAAATGTGCACCATTTGGTAAATATGTTCTGCATTTACATCTTTATAATTCAACAGGAGAGGTTTTTTACAATACTCTTGATGATATGGAGTTAAATCTGGGTCTTTTACAAGATATTTTTGAGGAATCAGGTTTGGGTATTTTATCATATCTTATAGATATTTATGAACAAGTTCAAGGTTATCCTTTTAATATTTTAGAAGATATATTAGATTTTTCAGGTGTATATCTATTTGCTAATGAATCATATACACCAGGAAAGTTTTATTTGTATCCTCCTAATCATCCACCGGAGAAACCTAGTACACCCGATAACCCTGAAGAGGAGATAAAAGGAGGAGAAGAGTATTTTTTTAACACCAGTACTTATGATGTAGACGGGGATCAGATTTATTATGAGTGGAAATGGAGGAATTGGATTTTCTCTGAACTGGATGGATGGTATGGACCATATGATTCAAATGTAACCCATCAAAAAGGACATATTTGGAATGTTCCCTTGGATGTTGGTGTTAGGGTCAGGGCGAGGGATGAATGGTGGAGTCCCAATGTTTATAGCAAATGGTCGGATCCATGGTCCGGGTCAGGTGAAAGTAGTTGTTCTGTTGGAATAACTAGCCAATGCTCCCAGAGTCAATCTGTTCAAAGTCAGTCCTCTCAGGAGTTATTGATTGTTGATCAGTCTGGCATGTTTAATGGTCTAAGCTTTGGTCTTGGTGGAGCATGTACATATGAATGGGATTTCGGTGATTCCACTAATGCTACAGGACAAAATATAAGCCATACTTACAATCAAACAGGTTTATACAATGTCACGTTGATAGTTATAAACGATACTGCAGAGGTTAATTATTCGATGGTTGTCAGTGTTGTGAACCTGATTTCTGGTTTCAATATGACCTCATCTGGTGCTCAGCCATCTGTAAATATTGGTTTTACTGATTATTCCGATGGAGTATTTGATATAACAAATTGGACATGGGATTTCGACGATGGAAATGTCTCATATGAGCAAAACCCGAGTCATAATTATTTAGAGTGTGGTGTTTACAATGTGACATTAACTGTATCTGATAATCAAGGTAATAACGCCAGCTCCTATTTTATAGTTTATATTGAATTAACTCCTCCGAGGATAGTAGATGCATTTTATTACCCCTATTACATTGGTGTTGGTTCAAATGTGACGATTAATACATTTTTCTTTGATAATCAAAGTGGTATAGGATTAGTTAAGGTTAACATTTCTTATCCAGATGGTTCCTTTGGCAATTATATTATGAATGTCTCTGAAAATGGTCCCAGTGAGTACGAGCATGTTTTTTCTGATACAGATCAGGTTGGTGATTATTACTTTAGCATCTGGGTGGCTGATAATGCAAACAACAGCAATAGTTTTTCAGGTTGCAGTTTTCATGTTGAACACCTATTCGGGTATACAGTGACTGGAAATCAAAGTCAGAACATCAAAAACAGGATAACAGGTTCCAATTTCACAGTTTTGGCTAATGGCACTGCAGATAGCATTAGTGCTTATATTGAAACAAATCAGAGTACTCCTTCAAAAACAAAATGCATGATTTACAAGGATTCCACTCTGGTTGGTATTACTGAGGAGAAAACGCTGAATACCGGTTCTCCATCTTGGATCACTTATAACTTCACCGGGTCTAAACCTTCCCTTGTTAAGAACACGGAGTATATTTTGGTATGCTGGAGTAATGATACCTGTGACTTATTTTATGATAATACTACTAATATGTCAAGTGGTAGGTATGCTAATTATTCTTACGGGGATGCTCCTGATCCTGAAAATTGGTCTTATGAGCCAAGGATTTATTCGATTTATTGCAGTTATTCAACTGTTCCTGATATAACTGATGTTTCCGCAACCCCAAGTGTTCTTGGTTTTGGTTATAATGTCACTATCAGTGCTAATGTCGATGATAATTATTGCGGTATAGAAAATGTATCTGTTAATATCACGTATCCTGATGATTCCACTGGTAACTTCACCATGAATAATATTGGTGATGATACTTTTGAGTATGTTTTTTCTGATATCTGGCAGGTGGGAGAGTATGATTTTACTGTTTGGGTAGTTGATGGTTTTGGAGGTTCTAACAGTAGCTCTGGTAACAGCTTTGACGTGTCGGTGGAAGCAACGGTTTCTGTTAGTACAATAAAAGATGATTATGGTAACAATGAGATAGTTAATCTTACAGATCCGCCAGGTGATCCTTCTGAAATAGGTTATGAACTTCTTGATGGTGGTGATGTTTTACATATATGGAATCAGTTTGACAGTTATTATTTCAACACAAGTAGTGGCATACAGCTTACCAATCACTATAACGATTACTGGTCTCATAATGTTTTGATGCTCGGTTATTACAACAATGAACAGTGGAATCTTATCTACCGGACTGATGAGCTAACTGGTTTCAACAAAAATTTAGAATGTGATAACGAAACCTATGTGAATGCAACATTGTGGAAGGATCTTAGTTATGGTGGTTATGATTTCCGATTGGCGATCAGGTATTGTCTCGATGTTGATGACATTGAGCTCACTGTTATTCCATATATCAAAAACCTTGACAGTGAGGATATACCTTATGTTCTTGGTTTCGGCTGGGAGATAAAAGACATACAAATAGATATAACACCAATTAGTGATTATATCGATGTCAATGGAA
>CAZHIY010000284.1:0-3024 GCA_964533085.1 uncultured Thermoplasmatales archaeon
GTGGTGGTGATACGTTTATAAAAGTATCAGATACAGAGTTAAAATGTAAAAATTGTGGATACATATATTGCACAAAATGAAAAATGAATTATAAAAAATAGGGATACGAAGGGAGACTATTCGTACCCTTCAAAATATGATACCTGCGAATGTTTTTTGGCGGGTAAATTACCCCCCTCTCTCTTTGCCTCCCCATCTTACTATAAATCAAAAACATATTTATATAATTTTCTAAATAAAATTAACACTTGTTAATTGCACAAATATTAATTTTAACCTATAATTTTTTATGATTTTTTAAAAATTATTTAATATAGATTTTATGTAAATCGCGTAAATATTAATTTTTATAATATCATTTTATTTGGCATAATATTAAATTTATCTAGCTTATAATCTAATTTAATATTCAATTATAAGAACATAACCTAAAATTAAATTTATCTGATGAGGAGAGAGAATGGACGAGGATAAAGGTGTAATAGAATTTATTTGCGAAGGTGGTTCAGGTAGCGAAGCAAATGTAAAAGTTGAATTAAGAACTATTTTTGCAGGAATCGGTGGAACAATAATTACTAATGAGGGTGTAGCAACTGCCTTACGGGAAGAATATACTCCCACACCTAAATCTAGTCATAAAATGTTTCTTAGACATACAATTATTAAGAAACTAGAGGATTATTTCTATAGAAAAAGAGCATATATGTTTGCTCATATCCCAAGACCATTAGGATCAATCAGCAGAGCTGATGATAAATCTTATGAAGCCTACATATATGAATGGGCATTTGGGTCAGAAAGTTTTCCATGGGAATGTGTTGATAAAAAAGGAGCTAGAAATCTTGTTGTACTTCGCGATTGGGAAAAATTTGTGACAAGTTTTAACTCTGCTGGAATTAATATGGAACTTGATTGTACAGATCCAAATGATGGAAGAATTTCTCAAAATATTATACATCAATATCCAAAACCGATTGGAGAAGGACTTGAGATGAGTCTTTTATGGAAAAGAATTGATTTTGGTCCAATGAGTCTTAATATTGATTTTGAAAAACTTTTAAAATTCTTAAATGAAAACAGAAATGATTTAATAGATGTATTAAGAAGTGAAAGATATGAAATGGTGAGACTCTCTGTTGAATATCTCACTAAAGGATTGGATATGAAAAAAATTGACATAGGGAGATTAGACGCCTTGCTTGGTGAATATAGAAGGTCTAGTCTTAGACATTATATTGTAAAAAATTTAAATTCCTCTGCATCATCACCTTTTTACTCAAAAACCCGTACTGAATTTTTAATTTAGATATCATAAGGTTCTTTTACTGGGTACAAATCAAAGTGTATACCAAGTTTTTCAATGCATACATCTCATGATGATCTCAGAGATTTCTTGTTTGAGGGTTTCATTCCCACAAGTTTTACTTTAAATGTTATATCTTATAAGATAAACCATAACGCTATGTAACGTTGTAAATCGTTCAATCTATTTAATCATAGGCGCGTTTAGGTCTGTTTTCTTAATTACATCAATTGATTCTTTATAGCCTGCATCGGCATGCCTGATTACACCGATTCCAGGATCTGTTTTAAACACACGTTTTATTCGTTCATCAGTTTCTAATGTTCCATCACAAACAACCACCATACCAGCATGAGTTGAAAGACCAATACCTACTCCTCCACCATTATGAATCTGAACACTATCAGCACCGGCAGCACAATTCAACAATGCATTTATAAGGGGCCAATCAGCAATTACATCGGATTTATCAAGCATATTCTCAGTTTCCCTATAAGGAGAAGCAACACTACCACTATCCAGATGATCTCTAGTTATAGCAATAGGTCCAATTTCACCACCTCTTACCATTCGATTAATCTCAAGAGCAAACCTTTCTCTCTCACCATAACCAAGCCAACAAACCCGAGCAGGGAGACCCTCCCAAGGAAGATATTTTTCTGCAAGATTGATCCAATTAGACAGGACATCATCTTTTGGAAACATTTTAATAACTGCTTTATCTGTTTTCAAAATATCTTCGGGATTACCAGAAAGTGCCAACCATCTAAAAGGTCCTCTTCCAATACTTAGCATTGGTCTAACATATGCTGGAACAAAACCTGGATAATCAAATGCATTTCTTAGACCTCCTTTAAGTGCTTGCCCTCTTAAATTATTACCGTAATCAAACACAACTGCACCATTTTTCATAAAACCAATCATTGCTTTGCAATGAATCTTCATACTATCAATTGATTTTTTTATATATTCCTTTGAACTTCCCTTTCGAAGTTTAAATGCATCTTTTAGATTATCTCCATAAAAACCTGCAGGAACATAACCATTTAGCTCATCATGAGCAGAAGTCTGATCAGTTACAACATCCGGTTTAAAACCATCTTTTAAAAGCTGAGGATGAGTATTTGCACAATTTCCTAGAAGACCTATTGAAAACGCTTTTCCTTCTTTTTTAGCATCTTTTGCTATCTCAACTGCTTTATCAAGATCTTTTATCTTTTCATCACAAAATCCTTTCTTAATCCGTCTATCAATACGTTTTTCATCACATTCAACAGCAATACAAACACCACCAGCCATTTTAACAGCTAGCGGTTGGGCTCCACCCATACCTCCAAGACCTCCAGTTAAAGCGATTTTGCCTTTCAAACTAGTTTTAAAATGTTTCTTTGCAAGAGCTGCAAATGTCTCATATGTTCCCTGAATAATTCCTTGGGTGCCAATGTAACACCACGATCCAGCAGTCATTTGTCCATACATTATTAGACCTAGTTCTTCCAGTTCATGAAACTTAGTCCAGCAACTCCAATGGGGTACTATATTTGAGTTTGCCATGACAACTCGTGGAGAGTTCTCCCAGGTCTTGAATACAGCAACAGGTTTTCCGGATTCAACTTCCGGGCCTCGACAAGCACCATTCGATTATTGATGGCAATAAATGATCTGCGAATCTCGTCCGTTTGAATGCCCAGGCATTTTCCGACCATAACCAGGACCGGAAA
>CAZHIY010000285.1:0-3018 GCA_964533085.1 uncultured Thermoplasmatales archaeon
TATCCTCTTTTGTTATTTTTTTACCGGTCATTGCTTTTTGATAATCAACGTAATTTTGGACATGTTCTGGAACTTTTGTCGGATCATCTGTTTCGGCATTATTTGCTGGTTCTATGTCATTCCAGGGAAGTTTACAAAGTCCATTTAATCCAAACCATGTCCTCCACATTGGAAAATAGTGAAGTGCTTCTGCTTTATCTTTAAAAGTAGGAATTGCATTGTTAACCATATCCATAAAAATAAGCCAGGCTTCATCATGTTGTGGTCCTTTAAGAGTTAGACCATATCCTCCCTGCATAGCAAGTGATTCCTTTGTCACATATTCTGAATATTCTAAACCTTTACTTTCCATACCGCAATCTTCTATAAGATTTTTTTCTCCCCAACCATTCTTTATAAGCCAGTTTTTAACTCTTCGAATACCTTTAGAAGCAACTTTTATAAATTCACCATCATCACCACGAGCAATTCTATGAAGTAATTCTAAAACTGCTTCATTGTTACCAAAGCAAAGTTCAAGATTGTTACATCTTTTCTTATTTAAAATACCATATTCATACATTTCCATATAAAATGCTATTGCAGTGCCAGTTGAAATTGTATCAAGACCATAGGTGTCACAATAAAAGTTAAACTCTAAAATCCAAAGAGGATCCCAAATACTCATATTAGCACCACATGCTACAGTTTCATATTCAGGACCATCAACTGTTACCTTCTGACCTTTATATGGGCCTGTCATAACAGTAAAACCATCTACAGTTTTTGAACAGGCCATTGTACATCCATGCCAACAACCATCTGGAATAATTTTTGTAAAATGCTTATAAAATTCAGGTGAATAAATCTTTGATGCTTTTGGAAAGCTACCAAATCTATAATTTTCAGTTGGAAGTAGGTCATACTCATCCATTATTTCAACCAAATGAGCAGTTCCAACAGCTCTCATATTACACTGGTATCTATCAAGGTCTCTAACCTCACGATGAAGTTTTATTCCAACCTTTGCAAGAGTTATTGGATCTGCTGGATTATTTGAAATACCACTTACTTTCTCAACTTTCGTAACAATTGCTTTTATTTTTTTATCTCTAAGAACTGTTCCAAGTCCACCACGACCTGCTTGTTTTACACGCGGAACTTTTCTTCTAATATCATAAAATGAAAAATTAAGACAACCCCAAAAACTATTTTCTGCTCCTTTACCTGACGTAACTACAGAAACCTTTTGCCGAGATATATCTGTATCTTCAGATGCATACATTTTTGTAAGTTGTTCGTTTAATTGATGGGTATTTGTTTCTTCAAGGGGAGCTGTTTCAATTTTGACTTTACCATTTTCACCATCAATAACAATTAAAACATCATGTTTTGCCTTTCCTTGTATTTCAAGAGCATCATATCCAGCAAATTTTAGATATGGTCCAAAGAATCCTCCAACATTACTATCACAAATAATATCAGTTGAAGGTGAGACTGTAAGACATAGTGATTTACCAGATCCAGGATATTGGGTCGTCCCGCATAAAGGTCCTGTTGTGATAACTAGTTCATTTTCATCACTATTCCAACGCGTTGAAGGTTTTATTGAATCCCATAACAGTTTTAATCCAAAGCCTCGACCACCGGTAAACTTCTCTTTCATTTCCTTTGTGACTATTTTTTCTTTGATTTCTTTTGTTGTTAGATTAATGTATAAGGTTCGATTTGTATAACCTTTCAGAACTTTTCCTTTTTTATATTGATATTCAAAAACAACTCTATGAGCTTGTTTAAGTTTTTTAAAATCCCATTTATGCTTGGTATTACCAGTTTCATATTCTTCAATAGGTAATTGTCCCTCTATCATCACTTTACCCCCAGATTATGATATACAACTTCCTTGATTTTATCGATACTTACCTCAACAAGCTCTAATGCACCATTTGGACATGCTCGAACACATGCACCACATGAAATACATTTAAATGGTTCAATTCTTGCGTCAGATTTTCTCATTGCACCGATTGGACAAAAACCAACACATGCTTGACACCCGATACAGGTGTCTTTATCAAGCCATACGATACCATTCTTTTTACGGGTAAGTGCCCCTACTGGACACATATCTATGCATAAACCACGATGATCACAAACATGCATTTTATAGGATTTTCCATCTTTGATTATTCTTATTGCTGACTTGTCACCACCTTCATCTGATTTAAAATGAACATTTGAACAAGCTTTTTCACAAACTAATCCACCATCGCATTTTTCAGGGTGAAACTTTAAAATTTTTACCTTTTTTGGATTTTCCATAAACCTGTTCCTCTATGCTAGTAATAACCAGTTTCCAATAACAAATAACCAACAAAAAGTAGAAATACCTATTGTTGTGGGATAGTACAGGCGATCTTTTAATCTTAGATCAATTTTTTTTGTTAAAAGCACAGATGGTAATACGACTGCACCGATAAGGGCAGCTAAAAGTCCACTTGAAAGAATATTTGGTATAAATGCTATTAAATTATCAACAAAAAAGCCAGAACCAGATATAATTGGTGTAAATATTTGAGTTATAATGTACCCCCCGATATAGACAAAATATGCAGATAATACTCCCATACTTATTTGCATGGTAAGTGGTTTAAGTTCTCTGAAATCAAATGATATCTTATACCAAAAAACTTCAAAAATTGCACCTTCTGCAATAATTGCCAGAGCAGAACATAAATGACAACCCACAAATGGATTAAAAAGTCTAAGTGCTCCTGCTACAACTCCCATCCCAAGCTGCATCCCGGGTCTATGATAAGTCATTCTGCTAATCACTAGAAATGTTATTGCAAAAAAACCAGTCATAATTGCTCCAGTAGGAAGCCCTGTTTCACTAAGACTGGAACCAATTATACATTCAGAAAAACCCCAAAGTGATCCAAATACTAAAATTCCTGCTAATAATTTTACATTATTCATATTATTTCACCTCAATCTCAATTACATCTCTTACCCAGAAAGTATGTGCTGTATCTGGGA
>CAZHIY010000286.1:0-3018 GCA_964533085.1 uncultured Thermoplasmatales archaeon
TTTTTGATATAATATGGGTGATTTAATATAAAATTCTGGTAATGCATCATTTAAACCAGGTAGATTTAATTTTGAATATATCGCTTTTACTTGTTTTATTGGATCTGAAACAAAATCTTCATATCGAATGTCAATAATTTTGTTATTGGGAATCTGTTTTTCTTGCTCGAAATAGCTTTTCATAAGCCTTTTGTAGTTTTCTATTACTTGTGTTTCAATATCTTCTTTTGATGAATTTTGTAAAGCAAGTTTATCAAGTACCTTGTTTCTCATTTTTATTGTCGAAAGATAAACTTTGTAAGGATTTCTATAAATATGAATGAAATTTGCCTCTGGAAATAGTTCTAATAGCATTGAGATTCTTGAAGTATTTGCTGGATTTTTTAGAAGAAGTCTTTTTCCATTATTTGCAAATATTACCGTTTTCATAAATTTTAGATAATCTTTTTTCCATTGATCTTTTTCTTTATCTGTTAATCCTTCAAAATGAATTGATTTTAAGTATTGTTCCTCAGCATTTCTTGCAAAATGCAGGCAATGGAAAAATGACCATAGGGATATAACAGCTATTGCTGCTTCTTCTTCATATGGACCATCAATATCAACTCTAATTTCGTCCATTGGCCTTTTTTTTGGTAGGAAATTTGAAAGGAATTTTTTTATAGGCTCAAGAATTAAAAAACTATCCGGTAGAAGCGTATTCCATAAAGTAACAGAGCAGAATTGTGGGTCTTGGCTTAAAAGTTCATGGAGATAGGTTGTACCAGTTCTCCAGTGACCAACAATTATTAATGGTGGATGTTTTATTTTCGAGTTGTTTATTTTTGTTTCATATTTTAATTTAAAAAGAAATCGTGCGGGTGCTGTAAAAATTGATGAAAAGGTGATAAAAACCCCTCTTTTTAGGTACTTGTTGTCAACTCCTTTATTTTTTTCTAGGAGCTGTATCCATTTTTTTGTCGATATACCAAAAAGTGGATGCTGGATTGTTTCACCTTTTTTTTTCATTTTATATTACCTATTAATTATCTTCTTTTAACTTGGTGCTAGAAATTATTTTATCAAATACTCGAAATTTTTTATAAAGTTTAGCTCCAGTGATAGTAATAGTTGCACGAGCTACAGTATTTTTTTCATCAAACCAACCAACCTCCGCGCCAATATAACCTCTTTTTTTCATTTCAATCAATGTTAAATAGTTTAGATAGGAGCCAATATCTTGATTACGAAATTCTTTTTTAATACCAATAAGAGGTAATTTCCCCATATTTATCTGCCTTTTCATTAAAAGAAATTGTAGTATCTGATAAGGACCTAACCTACCATTCAATTTCTGAAATACTTGATTATAATCTGGTGTCGACCATATATAAGCAACTGGTATACCTTTAAGTTCAGCAATTAAAAATAAATCCGAATCAACAAACCATCGTAATTGTTTAATTCCAAAACGAGTTCTTACCTCCTCAGGTGAAGCCGGTATATAACCCCAGTGTTCTGAAAAGGTTTCTAAAAATAGATCAATCCACCATTTCAGTTCTTTTTGTATTCGAAGACGGTTAAATTTGCGAATCTTAATTCCTGATTCAGCGCAATGTTTTGCTTTTTCTTTTAGCTTTTTTGGAATAGGTTTTTTTAAATCAATATAATATAATAACTGATCTCTCGATTTTTTCATATTAAATTTCTCAGCAAAGGAAATATAATATTTTGGGGAATATGATGAAAGTAGGCTTGGTCGTGTACCAAATCCAGTATGTAGGAATCCGCAGCCAACATCAACTCTCCCATTAATTGGACCACGCATTATTTTCATACCTTTTGAAGCAAGCCATTCTTGAGCGTTCTTAAACAATACTTCAGCGCATTTGAAATCATTGATGCATTCAAAAAAGCCAAAAAATCCTATTTTTTTCCCAATTGTTTCACAATATTTATTATCGATTATTACAGCAATACGTCCAATATTCTTTTCATTTTTTTGAATGATAAATAATTTTTTTTCTGCATGTGACCAAAAAGGATTATTTTTTTTAAAAAAGGCTTTATACTCAGTCCAAAAAGGTGGAACCCAATTTTCATCATTTTCATAAATATGCCATGATACTTTATAGAAATCCTTTAAATCTTTATTTGATGTTACTGTAAATATTGTGATTTTGTCTTTTTCCTTCATCAAATATACCTTGCTAATTGGATTTTTATTTTTGATTTATATCTTTTACAAAAGGAATTAATACCATTGCAACACTATAACTTATTATTAGAACACCTACAAATATAAAGATTATATTTGTATTAATAAAGTTAGCAATTGTTGTCAGGACTGAGATGTTGAAATTTTTATCAATTATTAATAAAATCTTTGAAATAAGCCAAATAGAAACAGTAAAACTTATTGTACCAACAACTGGAGAAAACCATCTATACAATATTTTATATTTTCTATTGAAATATGAGTTATAACTATTTAACAACATTAATCCAAAAAATATCAATATATAAGAAAAAAGAAAATCACTTAATTCTCCTAAAATTATTAATTCATTTCTTGAAATATCAAAAATCCAGATAATAAATCTAAGTATTATTAAACATAAAAAACTCCAAATTAATGGTCCTATGATTTTGAATTTTTTATCGTACCAGTTTTGGATTTCTTTAAATGTAATTTCAATTCTTTTTTCAAATCTTTGTCCAGCTTTTTCAATTGATCTTCCAAATTCCTCCGCTTTACCTTCTATTTTTTTTGCGGATATTTTGATATTTTTTTCAAATGATTTTTCTATTTTTTCATTGCCTAATATGAGACCACATTTATTACAAAACTCTGCATCATCATCATTTTTTTTACCACATTTGGAACAATAAACCATATTATTTTCCTCTCTTGATTAACTTCTTTGAATAAATTTGTTCTATAAAAAGGTGTTTTTAATTCTATAAAATTTTTTAGTTTAACTAATGAGCCTGTCTGAGAATTATTTCCAGATTTTTTAGCTAAATAACCAACATAAA
>CAZHIY010000287.1:0-3012 GCA_964533085.1 uncultured Thermoplasmatales archaeon
CCCTTGTTTTATTTGAAGAATTTGATAATGTGGTTGTTGCAGGGATAACCAGCAACATCGAAATGAAGGGCGTACCTCTCACTAAAAAAGAAGGTGCTGTAAAAGACAGTGTGATAAAATTAAATTATATCTTTACAATATCAAAGGCAATAATCTTGAAAACCTTATTTCATTTAAATAAAGAGAAGAAACGCATCGTTTTTGATGAATTAACTAAACGATTAAATGAATTGAATCAATAAACCAAATAATTGGAAAAAACTATATTTTTTGCTATTAAACTAATTATAATTGTATATTTATTATCTGCTTTATTAGTATAAAATCGATGATAATTGTAACTAAATTTGTTTTGTATACGCTTCTTCCTTAACCAAACATTCAAAGAGATCCATATCTTTTAAATAGCGAATTGATTCAATAACTAGAATTATTCTCTGGTCTTTTTTCCGATACATTGTTTTAAAATTCATTTTTCCTTTATCCTTTACTAGAACGACTTTATTTTTTATTTTATCTTTTTTCTCAAAGCAATCAAGTTCATCAAGAGACAATGAGAGAATCTCTGATCTATCATAACCAAGTTTCTCAGTCATATTTGTTGAACATTCCACAATATTTATGTCATTATCAAAGAAAAAATAATAATCGAAATCTTTTTTACTAACAGTACCTATTACTGGCTCTCTTTTTGGTACTTTACTCAAACTTTCCTTTTTTTCATGAATTTTTAATTTTTCATTTTTTACCTCAGGTTTTTCTTCAGAAATATTGGTTTTTTCTTGAGAAATATCACTTATTTTCCTACTCATCCCTCTAAATCCAAGAAAATCAAAGGAATCATCATAAAAAGGAACGATTGATGAGACAAACGATATATTGTCACCTGATTTATGCTGAAAATTAAGCTCAAGAGCTGTTGGTAGGTTCAGCTTTTCATCAGTCTTTGTTGTACTTTTCTTAATTATTTTCTTTAATTTTACTTTATCTTTAGAATCTATAAAATCAAAAATATTTTTTCCAACAATTTCACTAGGTTGAAAACCTAATATGTCAAAGATTTTTTCAGAGCTAAACTGCCATACTCCGTTATTATCAATCTCCCATATCCAACCATCAACAACTTTCAAAAGTGACGTATATCTGGATTCAGCAGCATTCTTTTCCTTCATAGTTTCTTCAAATATATCCTCTTTAGTTATACCAACCTTATAAATCGCAAGTTTCAAGCTAACCATTACTCTCTTCAGTGAATTTACTAGATTATTGATTTCATAAATCTCGCTTTTTTCCAGTCCAACATCAAGATTTCCCTTGCTGATTACTTCAATATTTTTTGTAAGTTTCTTAATAGGCATGGTAATCAGAGATGACATCATAAATGAAACAATTAGAATAACCATAACGATTAGTCCAAGAGAAACTGTTGCAATTTCAAATCCCTGAAATCCACCTATTATACCTATTGGTATCAAGGATATAGTCAAACTCATAATAATTAACAATTCTCTCAATCTCATATTTCAAAATCCCCTGTTTTTTGATTTTCTCCCTCAACTATTTCATCTTCCTCATCTGAAAGCTTATCACCAAAAATTTTTATTATTTCATACTTAAATTCCTTCGAATTTTGTTCATCTAAAATTCGTTCTTTTTTAAGGGTGTCAATATATTTTATAATTTTATCTTTTTCAATTTCGTTATTAATATGCAACTCATCAAATTCAGCTATTCCCATCGGACCTAAAATTGAAATAAATTTTTCTTTTAATTCCTTTTCTATTTCAAACTTGGGAGAGAACAATACCTTAATCGGTTGAATCTTTTCTATAGGTTTAAGAGGAATTGTAAAATAAAATGTACTTCCCTCACCTTCTATACTTTGAATCCATATTTTTCCTTTTTGAGCTTCAACTATTCCACGACAAATTGCAAGACCAAGTCCTGTTCCACCGAACTCCTTATTACTAGCATCTACCTGATAAAACGGTTCAAACACACTTATTTGATCTCTAGGGGACATTCCCTTTCCATAATCCTTGATACTAAATTGTATAAAGTCTCTTTTTAATTGTGCTGAAATTTCGATTTTCCCATTTTTTGGAGAAAATTTAATAGCATTATGAATTATGTTTTTTAATAATTGACTAACACGATCTGGATCTGCATTTATAGTAGGTAATTTACCAAAATCTGTTATAAATTGTATATTTTTTTCTTTTGCAAATCCTTCCATCAAGTTAATTGTTTCATATACCGTTTCACGAATATCTGTTTTTTTAAAAATAAATTTGAGACGAGCAGATTCGATTCTAGAAATTTCCAGAAAATCCTCGATTATTTTGTTTAATCGTTCTGTATTTTTTAAGATATTCATAAGTGTTTCTCGCTGTTTTGTTGTAAGCTTCCCATAATATTGTTTATACATCATCTGTAACTGTACCTTAAGGGGAGTTATTGGTGTTCTCAGTTCATGCGATGTCATACTGAAAAATTCTGATTTTGTTTTTTCTAATTGTTTATGTTCCTCATCCATTATTCCTAATGCAATAGCACTTTTATTGAACGCTCTACTCAATTCCCCTAATTCATCATTAGTCGTGATATTTGTTCTCACATCAAAATTACCTTTTTCAAGTTCTGATGTTGCTTTATGTAGTTCTCTTATCGGCTTAGTAATCGATTTCGAGATGAAATATCCAGCTATAGCTGTATTAAAAGCAATTAAAATAATTATAGCAACAGCTGTTGTACTCAACAATGTATTCTGTTCGAGAAACTCCTCATGTTGAAGTGGAAGTATTGAATATGAAATTAAATAAAAATAAATGATACCTATTGTAGGAGCAATAATTCCAACAATTAAAAATAAAAATGTTAATTTTCTGCTCATTTTACTGAATAAGAATTTTTTTAAACTAAATTCATCATCAGTCAAAATATACATCCCCCTAGAAAAAAATAGTTTAATAGACAATTTGGTTTAAAAGTTTCTAAACTAAGATTTGTCTT
>CAZHIY010000288.1:0-2985 GCA_964533085.1 uncultured Thermoplasmatales archaeon
AAGACTATTTTCACCTTCTAATCTTTTTATCAGAATATCTGAAAGTTTCTTTCCAGAAAGTAACATTCCTCCAAAAATTGGACCCATTCGATTAGTTCCAAAAGCAGCATTTGCTGCCATACCGACAACATAAACATTATTGTATATCTCTTTTGTATTTTCTACAACAGTTTTTTCTCCAATTTCTGCATTCATTGATTTCTCACCCATTATTTTTCCAGTTTTTGTAAACAAATCACCATCTACCTTTTTCTCAAGAATCTGTAATACCTCTAAAGGGTGGCCTGTTGCTTCAACAACATATTTTGATCTAACAGATAATGGATCAACATGTAAACCTGCAATATCAACAGAACTCCAATTTATTACAACTCCACATATCATATTTTTCTCAATCATAACATCCTCTACAGAAATACAATTAAATATCCTTACGCCGGCTTTAACAGCTTTAGAACATATTGTAGAAATTGCCTCAACTGAATCAGCTGTATAATACCCTTCATCGTATTTTACTGATTTAATCTCAAATTCATCCAGGATTTTTTTACCGTCTTCACCAACAACAATCTCATTGAACATCATACCACCACCCCACATACCTCCGCCAATTGATAGCTTTCTTTCAAAAATTGAAACCTTATACCCCTTTTTTGCTATATAATAAGCTGTTGTTAGTCCTGCAGGTCCTGCACCAGCAATTATTACATCTTGATTTAAATTATCGATAAATTTTTTCATATATCTCTCGACAATTGCTTTTGTTATTTTTTCATCTTTTAATTTCATTTTAATTCCTCATTTATCTTAATTACCTTATTTACAACATCAACTGCATTTTTTCCAAGAACATATGAACAGGGTTCAATACCAAAATCTCCTTTATGCAAAAGAATATCAACATTTTTTTTACCGTCTTCAAATTTAAAATCTTTTGATAAATGGTTATAAGAAAAACTAATTTTTTCAACATTTTCTATAAATGCAACATTCATAATCGCATTTATTTTGATATAATCCCTCAAATATATAAGCAGTGAAGAAAGATGTTTACTTTTTCCAAATCTTATTCCATTATTATTTGTGACTTTATCATCTGCAATGATTAATCCATTTAGAAAAGCAGCAACATCCTCTGAGTTTAATGCTTTTTGTTTTGCCATAGCAATATTTATTTTAACTTCAGGTATTAACCCACTAATATCTTTTCCTTTGAGTAAAAGAAAAGCCTCAATTAGATTATTGATAATATTACTGTTTTCATCATTTATGATTTCATTTTTTTCAGCAATATAATAACGACCCCTGAAAGGATTTTCGGTAAAAGTAACACATGTAAAAAAATTAGTTGAATTCATTTTAGTAATTATATTTGAGATTTTTTCTGCCAAGTTAAAAATGTCTTTCGGTATCTTTTCCTTTGAGCTACAATAATTACTAACCATTGGCTGTGTAAGATTTAATATCTTAGATATTTTTGATTGCTCAATCTGTTTAGCATACAAATTTATTGCTATTGCTTTTTTTAAAAAGATTGTATCTTCTGCTTTTACAAAAAATGCTTCCTCCACCATATTAATAATTTATATGGATATATAAATGATTTATAAAACTTTCGCAATAGCGAAATATTATATAATTGAAGAGTCTGATATCCAATTGTGCTTTCAATTAGAAAATTCCAACCAACAGAAATGTTTTCAGTAATAAAATTAGCATCAGAAACCCTTACAGAAACATATAATCCAAGTTTATTCAATTATTTCTACGAGACGTTTCCAGAAGGGTTTATCGTAGCAGAAAAAGCCCATAAAATAATTGGATTTTTAATTGGAGTAAAGATTAATCCTGAATATGCCAAAATACTTATGCTAGCTGTATCAAAATTTCATAGAAAACAAAGCATTGGTTCTGGGCTATTAAATCAATTTTTAGAGATAATATTTATTGAAAATATTAGAAAGATAGAACTAGAGGTTAGAAAAAATAACAAAACTGCAATAAAATTTTACCAGAAGCATGGTTTTAAAATAAAGGAAAAAAAAAGGGAATTTTATCAAAGTAGAGAAGACGCATATACTATGATAAAGGAAATCTAAGACCTAACAAGAGCTTTCTCTTTTTCAGTCATAAAACGCTCTGACATTTGTTCAAGTCTATTAGAAACCTTTTCTAAACCAGGGCAGTTATTATTAGAAAGAAGATCAGCAATACCCTTACTTAATGTAAAAACAGCTAATTTATGCTCTCGTTTAGACTTATAAACCTGAAAAGGTGTTACGTCAAGCTTAACATAAGCATAAAACTCAACTCCGCCATTATTATGAATAATGTCTTCTAGGTGAGTTTTTAATTGCAATAAAAACGTATGTAATTGAATGAGCTCATCTTTTTGCATAATTTAACTTCCCTCACGCCCCTTTTTATATATGATGACATAATAATCTGCCTTTTTATGGTTTTCTATATCCCTATACTCATCTAATAACACTCTATCTAAATGTATTAACAATCCAGAATTTCAAAAAAAAAATAAAAAAAAGGAGATTAAATTAATCAAGTTCCTTTTTAGTCCAAATCTTAACAGAAGTTGGCTTTTTTACAACATTTCCTAGTTTGATACCAACAATTTCTGTAATATTTTTAGTACTTGCTATATCTAAAAGTCTTTGAGTAATAATACCATCAAACACAACAGAAGATATGTTATCGCTTTTTTTAAGGGAATCAGTTAATTCTCTTACAGGGATCTTTTTAATTTCTTTATCGTCTTTATCAAAAAGCACTGCTTTTAAAGAACCAGAAATATCATCAAGGATTTTACCATATTTTTTCTGTTTATCAGTAATAATTCTTTCCTTTGATTTCTCTTTTTTCCCTACCTCAGGTTTAGCTTTTACCTCATCTGCTTTTACCTCAGTTTTTATTTTCTTCTCTGATTTTTCGATTGTTTCCTCAAATTTATCATGTCTTTTTTCAAGTTTT
>CAZHIY010000289.1:0-2958 GCA_964533085.1 uncultured Thermoplasmatales archaeon
ATCTCCAATATCTGAAACTATTAAGGATTTCTTGTTATTTAAAAAACTGTCTTGTTCCATAGATAGAGCATTTGGTATCAACAGCATCGATAGAATTGCCAAGGTCATAGCATATTTATAAAAAATTGATTTCATGATTAAACACCACCATGGGTGTCATAAGGTTCAGACAATGGATGCCAATCGAAATTAAACCATTTATTAATACTAACCCTGTTAAATGCTCTATCCTTTGGGAAAAAAATCCATAGATCTTTTAATATCTCACCTTTTATTAATTTTGGTAATCCTTTAAATAATACCTTTTTTAATCCTTGCCAGTCATCCCAGTAGTTTTCATACCAGTGGTTTTTGTAAGATGACGGTTTATACTTATAATAAAATTGGTACTCGAAATCGATGAAGGAAAACGACATATATTGATAATAAGCTGGGATAAGGTTTTCTATGAAATTATTGTGATAGATATTATTATTACTTGCTGAAAATAGCCATATACCAATATAATGTTTTATGATATCATTACCCTCAATGGTATTTCCTTGAAGATTAGGAATGTTTTCGATTACACCCTCTCCACGGATATAACCTATAGAGAAGAAAAGTGGTTGAATAACAATACCTAGTGATATATGTGGTATCAAAAAGGATTTTATAATATTGTTTTTGATTGTATTGTTATTTGAATATATTTCCAAAGAGGCGCCTCTGCTAATAAGAGTTAGTGTGCTAATATTTACTCCTTCAGCAAATATGGTGATACAAGAAATTCTGGATGGCTCTATAATTGTTGTTTCTTTTTCTTCCCCTATTAACTCTATTTGTGTATACACTATGATGTCTTCTTTATATGATCCGCTAAGAACATATACTGTGTCTTGAGTTCCTGCGTTATCTACTGCTTCTTGTATATGTTGATAAGGGTATTCTTCAGTTCCATTCCATGGTCCCTGTGTGTTATCATCATCGGTATAAATTGTATTATGATAATTATTAACCATTACCCATGTTTTATCGATATAGGTAGTATCGTTATTTTTGAGTGTTACTCTAATCGTGTACACTCCTTCATCCACCTTTGTAGTATCCCAGAATCCTAGTATATTGTTTTCAACTGGGATGTCTGAATTTTTAATTAAAATCCAGCTATCAGGGGATGTTCCTCTCCCGTACTCAACAGTATATTGTTGGAATTGTTCACCTTTAGCTGTACCTATTATTTCTATTATTCCTCTTACTTCTGAATTTATTTTAGGTGTATCAATATTTGCTATGACTGAAGCAGTTTTTTGTAATGCATTATATGCATTTATTCTTCAGAATCCAACGTATTTATAAGTATTTATTGTATCAGTGCTAGAATGCAAGATTGTTCTGATCTCCATTGGGTTTAAATCAGGTTTTTTTGATAAAATAAGAGCCATGAGTCCTGCAACATAGGGACATGCCATACTTGTCCCATTGGCTTTTTTATAGCTATTATTTGGAAATGTACTATAGATGTTTACTCCAGGTGCAGCAACATCGATTTGGAATCCATAGTTTGAAAAACGTGCTATTTTATCAGATGAATCTGTTGCCGCAACAGCAATGACATTTTCGTATTCTGCAGGAAAATAGGGTAAAGGATAATTATCAAGATTTACATTATTATTACCGGCAGCAGCTACTAGAACAACACCCTTGTTGTATGCATAATCAATAGCATCCTTTATTAACTGAGACTCAGAATTTCCACCCCAACTCATACTTATAACATCAGCACCATTATCCGCTGCATACACAAGACCATTTGCGCTATCGTCAGTATCCATATATCCGGTTCCAAGTGAACCTTCATAACCGATTCTGACAGGCATAATACTACAATTCCAACAAACACCAGCGACACCCTCATTGTTATTTGTTACTGCACTGGCAATACCTGAACAATGGGTTCCATGTCCATTGAAGTCCATTGGATCGTTATCAGGTGTTGTTCCATCTTCACCATGAGCAACAGAGTTTGTTGTGTTTACAAAATCATATCCTCGAATGTCATCAATAAAACCATTGTTATCATCATCAATATTGTTAAAATCAGAGGGATCAACTATTCCATTTCCGTTTAGGTCTTCTCCTGGATTTATCCAGATGTTATCTGCAAGGTCAGGATGATCCCAATCAACTCCTGTATCAAGAATAGCGATTACAACATTTTCATCACCTGTTTCAATATCCCATGCTTCTGGAGCATCAATATCACAATCATTATCCTGATTTAAAGCCCATTGAATGTCAAAATAAGGATCATCAGGTATCACAAGGCTATGATAAATGTAGTTCGGCTCTGCATAGATAATATTGTGGTCTTTACTATATTCCTTTGCAATTAGTGGAACATTGCAATATTCAGGTATAGTAACTTTATAGGTGTTTGAAATAGATGAAGTTTTTTTCCATGTATATATTCTTTCAATTGATTTAACATGATGTTTTTTGTTTAATTTATCTATTGATTTTATACCGATCTCAATATGATGTTCTATAATTTTTGGAGATATGTCTAGGTTTTCTTTGAATTTTATAATCATCTCTCCAGCGTTAAATTCAATGTTATGAAGATTTTTGAAGAGATTATTAGTAGTATCGATTTCACTATTGGTATCATTTAGTTTGACAGGTAGATAGTATCTGTTTGTGGATATATTATTTATTTCCTTATTTGATAGTTTTATTGATTGCGTATTTATAAAGGGTTCAATAATTAATCCATTTGTATTATAATTGTATCCAAGGTTTATAGGAGTAAATGCAGATACAGCAAATAGAATTGTTATTCCAATTGTTAGTATTTTTTTATTCAAAGGAATTCCTCCCTCATATTTTACATCCGGTTGTGGATATTTAAATGTTACAACAACCTGCACCCCACTAATCCAGAGTTGGTAAAAACGTCAATATTCCATACAAAGAAAA
>CAZHIY010000290.1:0-227 GCA_964533085.1 uncultured Thermoplasmatales archaeon
AAAGAATTCACAACTTTTATTCTCAAATTATAATAGCCAATCTGATAATTATTGCTCTAAATCGGCCGTATTATGACAAAATCATTTTATCATTGGATTAGTTGAAAAAATATTATTGGATAATTATACCAAATATGACATTTGCAATACCAGATAAACTTCATAAATTTATGAAGGAGCATAAAGAGATAGATAGACTGAGTTTGTAAGAAGATCTCTATGGGATT
>CAZHIY010000290.1:237-2955 GCA_964533085.1 uncultured Thermoplasmatales archaeon
ATGTTTATAAGATGCAACGTATGGAGCAAAAAGAAACTGAACGTAAATCAGATAATGAATCCTTAGATAAAAATAAGAACTTAGAACAAAAAAATTTTTCTAATATTCTTAAAACCTTCTAAATATGCCAAATTTTAATTTAATTGATTAATTGTAACAAAAATGTAAGTACCGGTTAGACCTTGCTTTCGATTAGCAAATCAAAAGAAACAACCATAGTGGAATAAACACAATGTTATTTCGAATGTCAAGCTCATCCTTTGTAATAACAAAACCATATGAACTCAATCCTTCTGAAATAAAATTTTTAATTCCTTTTAATTCACTGCTGGGAACCTTGTTTCTGTATTTTACCTCAATAGGTATTGGCTTTTTAAGAATCTCAACTACGATATCAACCTCATGCTTGTTCTTAGATTTCCAATAATAAAGCTCAGGATTTGATGATAATTCAAAACAAAACTTGAGTCGCTTAACATGGTCCTGAACTAAGGATTCTGCAACCTTACCTATGTCCATACTGTCCTTGAAGAAATCCTCATTAAGTTTATTTAATAAAACGTTTCTCAATCCAATATTATTAAGATAGATCTTATCAGATTTACGAATTCGAGAGGCACGACTTTTAGTATAAAACTCTGACCTTGAAATTAAAAAAATTGATTCAAGGTAACCAAGATATTCTTTCAGGGTATCATCAGTAATTGATAATAGCTCTGACATATTAGAATATACAAATAACTGAGAAGATTCTGCTGCAATAAGTGAGATTAGTTCCTCCAATGCTTTTGGATTACGAATCTCAAAGCTCCGCATCAAATCCTTTTGAATAGTCAAACTTAAATAATTCTGCAATTTAAGTCTACTATCGTCTAGTGAATCAATGTCAAATAATTCAGGAAAACCATCTTTTAATAAATATTCATTCATAAGTGTCTTAATCTGATTTTCAACTGGATTTAATGTTATGTAAATAAATTTTATGAAATCAAATAATTCATCTGCATTTTCCTTTTTAATAAATTCTAACAATTTTGCTCGTAGATCTAAATTTATAAAATCTAGTATTTTTGCGTCCGGCATTCCGAATTTATATTTTACAAAATCAATGAATTTGAATGAGAGCATTATTTGAATTTTTATTCTACCTGCAAGTGACTCAGAACTTCCTTTTAAAATATCAGAGCATGAGGAATCTGAGATGTAGAACTTAATAGGGTGTTTTAGATCATACCATCCCTTTAGGATCTCACTCCAATGTGGATACTTACAGATCTCATCAAAGAAAACATATATAGGCTCTTTCAATGAAGAAATTGACTCTTTTAGAATATTTACTGAATAAACATCCAGAATATCATTTATTAAATTTCTTTCTTTACTATGAGTAAGACCAATAAAAGGATTATCAAATGAAAAATAGATAATTCTCTTAGGATTGACATTATATTTTTTTATCAATTCTTCAATAATCTGATAAAGAACGGTTGTTTTGCCAACTTGACGTTGACCGACAAATGCCATAACCTCCTTCTTATTATATTCCTTGAGTAATGGGTAAAAATCCCTTCTTCTAAATGGTTTAGCAAACTTATCTGATGGAATTCCTTCGCGCCACCACAAATTTTGCTCGTTAAGCGCACGCATTAAATTAATCTCAATTTCATGGTCTACCATTACTACTATAATAGTAATTATACTATTAATAATTTACTATTATATTAGTGATAAAATGCATATTATAACCAAAATATAATAGTAATATAATCAAAAATCTGCAATTTTTTTTGTTAACTAAAAATAACTTCTTTGTATAAATTATCCATCTTTACCTTTCTCATTAAACAAATCCATCTTTTCATATATCCGATATATGAAATTAATAGATTATGTGATGATTTGTAACAAAATCCTAGATATCTTGTTAATTCTATTAATCCTTAAAGGATTATTATTAACTGTTTATTTGTCACTAGGGTGTCAATATACTACAAAAACAAATTAAAATGTCACTGAGATGACAAAATATTTAAATTGCATTATTCATTATTTAATATATGAACATTGACGGACACAAGAAAAAGGTATCTGAACTAGAAAATAGTTTAAGTGAGCTTTTACCAGATCCCAAAGGAAAGCATGTGGTAGCAATTGTTGAAATATCTTATGGTATATTGCTACATTCTATTGCAGTAGGTATGGAAACAAATCATGGAAAACATATTGACACTCATGTTGGACTCCCGAGAGAATTAAGAAAGACAGGAAATGATAATATTGCAGAGATATTTGGCATGCTTGATACCTTTCGTGCTGGAAGATGGTATGGCTCTAAAGGAAATGGAAATGTAGTAGGTAAATGTTTAAAATATATTGAAGAAGTAAAAAAGTGGGCGAAGATATGATACCTGAAGAACTTAAACAACCATTGATTGATTTTGCTGATGAGGTAAGTAAAATTCCAGGTTTGAAAGGAATTATTTTATTTGGTTCAGTTGTAACTGGTGATATGTCAAAAAAAAGTGATATAGACATACTTTTAATTTTTGACACAGAAGATGATCCAGAGACAGGTAAGCAAGCTAGATCAGTACAAAAAATTGCATCTGAAATATCAAAGAAATGTGACCTTAGATATCCTTTTTCATTTGTATTTATAAATAAAAGGAACATAGAAGAAGTTGAATCAGATTTTTTATGGAATGTAACAAATGAAGG
>CAZHIY010000291.1:0-2938 GCA_964533085.1 uncultured Thermoplasmatales archaeon
CATTCAACCGGTTAGATCATCCCCTTAGGTCAACCTATTTACATAGCAAATATTTAGACAAGGTTCATGATTTTTGGATGGGGAATATTCCCCAGACTGATTTTGCCCTTTCCTATACTGATCAAGATTGGAGTAGTAGTACTGATATTAAACATGGTATAGGATATTTATACGAAAATTATGAGGTAATGACTTATCCAGATGTTAATCGAAATGATTACTTAGAAAATCGGCTACCAGGTACTTATGAATTTATTCAACTTGCCTGTCATTCAAAATCATTTGGACATTTATTTGATGATGGCGGCATAGCCCTCTGTAATAATATCCGTTCCGCTCCACCTAATGCTCTATTTTACAATTTATTCTGTTGTCATGCCCTAAAATTCACTGATTATAACTGCCTTGGAAACGCATATATTATGAACACGAACTCACCATCTTTAATAGTAGTTGGAAGTACAAAAAGCGGTTCAATGCGGGGTTTTAGATACTTCTATGAACCACTTGGACAGGGATTTTCATTTGGAAAGGCTTTACAAAAATGGTTTGAATATCAATACCCATACGATGAATACAAAATTGCCGATTATTATGGAATGACAATCCTTGGAGATCCAACTCTAAAATTACATAAGGATTACAGAGCTGATGCACATGGACCGTATTACAAATATATAGATATACCTCTTCAGTTTAGCGGATCAGTAAATGGAGGTATCCCACCATATACTTGGTTTTGGGATTTTGGAGATGGGAACACCTCTACTGAAAAGAATCCAAAACACATCTTTGATCAATCTGGGAACTATACAATTACATTTACCATCAAAGATAATGAAGACGATATTGCCAGTGATGTTACATGGGCAAAGATAAAGAAGGATAACAATCCGCCAAATCCACCGACTATCTCAGGTCCGACAAATGGAAGGATTGGAGTCAAATACTATTTTGATCTTGTTTCTAATGAACCTGATGGTGATGAATGGATTGATTACATCATTTTATGGCAACAAGATGGTGATAGTTCTAGTCTTGGCCCTTATAAACCCGGAGAAGTTATTACATGTCATCATCGATGGTTCAAAAGAGGGACTTATTACATTAGTGCAATTGCAACAGACCCATATGGTGCTCAAAGTGACCGCTCAGATTACTTGATATTCAACATACAAAAAACCAGAGCCAGAAATAATTCATTATTCCTTAACTTGTTTGAACAGTTTTCTATACTATATAGAATTATAAATTTTTTATCTATTTAGAGTTAACTATTTTAAATATTTATTATAGTTTTTTCCACTTTTATTCTCATTTTTTTGAATTATTTTGCATCAATAATGTTGGGAGATATCGACGTAAATTTACTAGCAAAATAATCTTTTAATATCTGAAATAAAGAGATTTTTTTTTAGTTTGCTAACGTTAGCTTATTACAGTTATGGTTGCTATATATCCATTCTCTATTCAGCTTTTCTTTTTATCCTTCCCTATGCTAATCACATGCTTTTCAAATTGATTAAAATCCGATGGTTTCATAAGATCAGGTGGATACCAGTCTACTATGGAACCAACTGCGAATATCAAACGACGGACAGCTTGATCTTCAGGGTCTCTACCCACCTTGCAGGCTATCTCATCAACCTTTGGCATCCTACGAAGTTCTTTTTTTAATTGTTCTATTGTACTTTTAATAGCCTCAACCTGAAGTGGCTGATGAACCATAACCATAAATTTTCCTTCATCAGTGAGGATAAGATCCTCCTTTACCCCACCTTTATCTATACTTTTTTTCTCTGCTTTAACGTAACCCCATTTTTTTAGATCTGATAAGTGGTCTTTTATAGTAGGTGCCGTAATACCAAGTTTTTTTGCAAGTGTTTTCTGATAATATCTTTCTTTACATGGTTCTTTTTCAATTTCTTTCTCCCTATCATTAAGAATAGTTAAAATTCTCCAGTATATTTCTGAGATTAACTGGTTTTGTACCATTTTTAAGTCCTAGCGATTAGCCAAATACCTAACGCCATTTTTATTTCAAATATATACTAATATACGTATTTATAACCATGCCCTGTGAAGAAAAATGTTATTCAATCAAGATGGGAAACAGACTAGTGATTAACATTGGCAAAAAACTGGATTGGTTATTGGGAGTTGAAAAAGGGTGAAAAGTTGCAGTTGATGTATGATTCAGTTTTTGTGATTGTGTCCTCATAACATCCTTAGGGAGGACAGCTAAGGGAAAAAATTAATAAAAATCATGATAAAATAATAAAAAAAAGAGGTAAAATTGGTGTGGTTTTAGTGAAGTTACGGCCTTATACTGAAATTGTAGGAACTCTTTCAGAGATTCAACAGAAGTCAAATCATGTTGAACTCATTTTTACTATTCAAAAAAACATCGAAATCCCACGAGGGGTAATCTCAGAGGCGGTATTGGAGGCTTCTGTGGGAAGTCGTATTGGTATTTTTTGTTCTGATGTTGGAGATTATGTGATACGTAAAATTAAAGGATAATGCCCTCGTATAAGAATTGATAATATGAGACAGTAGCTGATTTAGGGATTTAAGTGGTTATAATGTAAAGAATGATATGAATATTTAGGAGTTTCCTATTATACAAATTATACTTTTTTCTTTTTTGGTTATTTAACCTTTATGTTCGATTTATTGTTAGCTAAGGGTAAACTGGAGGGGGTATACGTCATGACTGAGCAAACAACAATGTCTGTATCTAACCATTGACATATAAAGATAGAGTAAAAATGCGTATCGACAGATTATTAATAGGAGAAATTGATGATGTTACATTCAAAGTCAGATTAGAGTTGTTAAAGCCTAAGATTTTTAAAAAAAGATACAGGAAATAATGGTTATATAGGGTGTTGAAAAATTAAAAGAGCCCTCCCAAGATTCATGATGCTTGGGATGC
>CAZHIY010000292.1:0-2937 GCA_964533085.1 uncultured Thermoplasmatales archaeon
ATTGATAAGCCATACTTCGATTGCGTAGTTTATGGCTCTATATTCATGGTTTACTATCCCTACTATTACTGATGCTTCTTCTCCAATGATGAGATTTTTTGGATACTCGTCTGCTATGCCCTCTGGTCCTAGTATGTATAGTTCTGTGAATTTTTCTCCTGTTTTTGGAGTTATTATCGCATAGACTAGAGATGCTGCAGCAATTATTATTGAAAAAGCGAGTATGATGATAAGTGCTTTGTCCAGCTTGTTTTCTGTATTTGTGAGTGAAATTTCAAATGATATAGTAAACCGCTCATTTTGGGGAGTCTTCATCCATCGGTAGATTGCAATTGATCCAACACAGATTATAAAGATGAATAAGGATATAAGAATAGGTCCTAGCCTAATACCCCAGGGAGTGTAGTTCAATCCTAATCCAATGAGGGGGACAATTGCAATAGATAGTCCAAAACTCAGTGCAACTCTTTCTAATGTGTCTATTCCTTTTTCTATTTTTTTGGTGGGAAATAGTACAAAGATTAGTATATATCCTGGTATAAATAGGATGAAGGGTAATCCTAGTATGATCCGTATAATTCCTTCTACGTTTAATAATGCTAAAGGGATTAGTATAGCGCTCCATATTATGCATAAAATTATGTCGATTGGATATTTTTTGAGCGAAATCCTCATTTTTCCCCACAGTTGGATGTCGAAACGGTTTTATTACCTTTTTCGTTTAAAAATCGAAATGTATATATATACTGTGTACATATACATAACAATTGTAATGTTCAAGCATTACAAATAGGAGTGGATGAAGAGATGATAACAACAGTTACTACAACTACCACTACAGTTGCTACTACCACTACAACAGTGGCAACTACCACTGCAACGACAACTGCGACAATCTCCATTGCTGCCTCTTTAGCCATAATCGGTACAATCGTTTTGATTTCACTTTTGATAGTAAAAGAATTGTTATCCTCCCATAGGTTAGATAGAACACTTTTTTTATCAAATAGACTCAATATTGCCATAATACCGCTAATGACGATGTTTGTCTTAATTGTCGTAACTAAAATAGTTGAAGCTCTTGGTTTTTAAGCTAAGGCTAGTGGGCAAATTATAAAAAGAAATATATTGACGACAGTATGAGATATACTTACACCAATGATTGTTTTTGTTTTTTTCACAACAATAGCGTATAATCCACCGATACAAAATACCAGTGAAACATCAATAAAAGAAAGGTTTCCGATGTGAAGTGCAGCGAAGATTAGAGTAATAAAAAATATACCTGGCCATACCCCAAGGATCTCTATCGATTTATTTTGGAGTAGCCCTCTAAATATTAGTTCCTCCATCAGTCCAGTTGCAATAAATAAGATGAGAATGGCTATAATGATATTCCCTATAGAGGATAAGTCTACAAATGGAGTTTGTGGTATTGCGTAAAATTCCATGACTCCTAGAGGTGCCCCCAGTAGTATAATACTGATTTCTATTGGTATGTGTTTTTTTGATGGTAACTTAATACCAATTTCACTTAAATTGATTCTCTGTTGAAACATCAGTACCAAGAATGCAAGGTAGACTGCAAATCCGATTATGATAAACCATTGTATTCGTGGAAAATAAGAAAGTGGCATTACAAGACTTAATATACGTATAAGGGGCACAAGTGTAAGAGCAAGTAGTATAGATGATAGTTTTGCTCTTTTATTGATTAGAGTTTGTACTAGACTTGAGGGTTTGTTATTGTCTTTAATAAAATGCCATTGTATTTTGTTAATGGACATTTTTTCTTTACTGATAAGTCCTGAATGAATAAAGAGTACCGCAAGGATGATTATATGAAAGAAAATTCCAGCCTGTGGACTTACATAAGCTACTGTAACTTCTGCTAGTGATACAAGAATAAGATAGATTAAGAGGTACGCCCCGTCCTTTATTTTGTGCATTTTAAAATAGGTAATATTTAAATGCTTTTAAAAATTACGAGATAATTACGAATGAATTAGTTTTAGATGTTTGATTAAACCACTAGTTTTATAAATATTATGGGTATTACTTTTGCAATTGTATTGTAATTTGTTTGTAATGTAAATAGGATGCAAACAGAGGTGGAATCTCTGAGGGGATTGAGAAGTATTAGCTAAGATAATTAGAGTAAATGAGGGGATTATGGGGAGTAAAACGTGTTGAAATGTTCTCATGAGAACTGTGGAAGGGAACATAGGGTATGGCTACCTAAAAACAATAACACTTCATATGATGCTAGAAATACAAGTAGTAGTAGCAAATCTGATATTTCATTGCATTATTGGTGTATACTTTGTGGGTGTGTAAAGAATATATCAGATGATAGACCAAAAAAGATGGGGTATTGGATAAATATTCTCTCTAAAATAGCACAAGAATGTTTAGTTTCCCAATCTCAAAAAAGACTTGTAGTAAAGGAGCTGGATTCCTACGAGTGTTTTGATGATTTTTATGGTACAACTGGCTCTGCACAAAGGGAGGTGTTTGTTAGGGTAGTAAAAAAACACTGTGGTTTATGCGAAAATATGATTGATTCATTTATCTACTAAATTTGAATTGACCTAAAGGGGATGATAAGAGACTAGTAGATAGTTAGTTTGAAAAAGAATATCTCCTGGGAGAATTTAATGACCGAAGAAAATAAACGCATGCTGGTAGTAATACCCTGCTACAATGAGGAAACTACAATCGGCAGCGTTGTTTTGAAAGCAAAACGATATGTCAATGAGGTCGTTGTTATCGATGATGGAAGTACAGACAATACAGCAAAGATAGCAGAATATGCAGGTGCAACGGTTATTAGACACGACTTAAATAGAGGATATGGTGCTGCTTTAAAAACTGGTTTTGAATATGCCCGTGAAAACGATTTTGATGCAATGACTATTCTTGATGGAGACGGCCAGC
>CAZHIY010000293.1:0-2763 GCA_964533085.1 uncultured Thermoplasmatales archaeon
TATATCTTCATCCGCAAAACAACCAAATATGTATTCCAAGGCCTCAACGCCATCCCTAGCAACATGTATCTGACTATCTTCGATGATATTGCTCTTCTTAAAGGCTAATGCCGCCAACTCAGCATCATCAGCGTTATCCTCTACCAACAATATTTCTACTTTATTTTGCGTTTTCTCTTCCATCTTACTCACCTGAAGATATTTCTATTTCAAATGCACCCAAAACGGCCAAACCTGCCGCCTCAACTAGCTGACTGAAATCAGCAGATTTATGTAAAAAACATTCTGCTCCTAAACCATAAGATTCTATCCAATCATTCATATCTTTTGAACCTGTCAAGATTACAACGGGTATCTTTTTTGCTTCTGAATGTGATTTTATCTTTTTTAGCAAATCTATTCCATCTAACTTAGGTAACCTCAAATCTAGAAGGATCAACTGCGGACGGTGGTTTAGACGAAGATTATCTCCATCTTCAGTATCAAATAGATATTCCAAGGCATCAACACCATCCCTAGCAACATGTATCTGACTATCTTCGATAATACCTGCTTTCTTAAACGCCAATAATGCCAACTCAGCATCATCAGGGTTATCCTCTACCAACAATATTTCTATTTTTTTCATTTTCATATATCCTTACCTTCTATGACATTTATTACCACGGCAAAGTTTACCAATAATGGTATATAAATCTTCTGCGCCAAAATAGCATAACGTAAAAATTACATATGTAATTTTATTGAGGTATGGTTTTAGTGGTAGCAATGCTAAAAACTGCATTCTATGTCTTACAAGAACCTTTTTAAATTATGTTCAATAATGCTTAATAATTATGATAAATTATATATAATGAAAAATTATTGATTATTATAGGGGAGACGAAGAGAGGAGTAATATTCCTATCTTGCATTTGCAGGTATCGTTTCAAATGGATATGGAAGGTCTCTCTAAAATGGGGGTAATAGAGATAACAAAGGCAGATTTTAAAAAAGATTTTTCATCCTTTCCTCCTGCTACTGGTTTAAAATTATGAATTTATTCAAAATCTCAATATCCCCATCCCCATATCTAACAATAAGCTATTATTATTAAGAAAAAACCCGTATTATGATCCTTCCACAGTCTTCTTTTGTAAGCTTACTGGCTACCATCTATTTGAAAAATAAAAACTCTTTTTCTCCCCTCATATTTACACAGAACTTGGATACAGTATTTTTATAATCCTGACTTCTTTATATGGGAAAGAGCGGGATGAGGGTGTATTTAGGATGTTTATAATGTTAGAATATAGGATATTTATTTTAAATGTGAGCTCATCCCGTAATCTTGTAATGTTTTTGTAATTGATATACTTTACGGCAAGATAGAGATTACTCATAAAAAAGCATGTTTTATATCTTATGAAAATCATATTATGCTATTAAAAGATAAAAAGGTAATTTCACATTTTCAATTCGATAATACTGCCATCTGGTAGTAACCCTTCTGGCACATCTTTATTTGCCTTCCTTAACTTATATATCTCACAGGTTACATTTTTTTCAGAAAGACATAACTTACTCATACCATCCATTGATCCTATTTTAAAATCTGCATCTTCACTAAGCATACTACTAAAATGAATTTGGCATTCATCAAGAAATTCACAAGGTTTTGGTTTACCTTCTATAAGTTTGTATATAGGGCAATTCCCATATTCGTCTGAAGCACAAAAATCAAATGAAATAAAATGGATAATTTCTTTAAATTCTTCAAGACATGTTCTTGTATTATCTTCATACTTTGGACAACACATATACCCATCACTTCACATTACACTTACATTACAATTTCACAACGCCTTTTAATTTAATAATATATCTATAAAAAAAGAGAACTATTAAGCGACCAAATTAGATTTCACTAACTATATTTCACAGAATCAGATTGAATATTGTTGGTATCCACCAAATGAACCATATGATATATAGATTTTGAGGATTTCATTCCCTTGCATGGTTGTTACAATTGGATTTGTAAATAAGGGTTGATATTATACATAATCTCTACCTTATCGTACGGTATATCAATTTCATCTACGCATTGTTATTTCTGAATTAGTAAAAGATGATTGATATATCTTTGAGGTAAAATTATTACAAACTATGAATATTTAATATAAAAAAAGAAGAAAGGATTTATTTTTTCTCTTGTTCCTCCTCGTTCTCCTTTTCGATATAAATATACCCTTTTTTGAAAAGAATGATTACTACTAAAATTATTACTGCTATTATAGCCACAATAGCAATAACCCATGTAAATACAAATCCTTGTACACCCTTTACAGGTATTTCGTTTCCAACAATAGCAAATGTTGAAAATCCGGGTATATCTGCTTGATAATATACATAGAGATCATCTTCCTCTGTTTTTATCGTTGTGAATTCTTGCCAGCTATTGCTATAATATCTTGATAACAAAACCGAGTTCTTATCAATGTTTTGCTCTTCAATCCATGATTTTTCAACCTTGAATGTAATTGTTACTTGGGAAAAGTCATTTGCTTCAGCATTCGTTTCAATATTTATGTACATATAGATAGCTTTACTAGGTGCTGTTATACCTGTGGGTTTTTCTGTAAGTGTTTTAAAGTCAAATTTCACATTTTCTAGGTTGATTGTGGTTGTTATTTTGACTTCATCAAATGCAAAATTATAGTTTTTAAGAGATATTGTTTTAATTTCACCTTTTATAAATTTATCAATGATTTTAGTAATTTC
>CAZHIY010000293.1:2773-2928 GCA_964533085.1 uncultured Thermoplasmatales archaeon
AGTAGTAATTGTAAATGACCAGGTTTTAGTAGCAATATTTCTAGAATTGTCAGCAATTTCTATTTTTACCTTATGTTCAGAATATGATAATGGACTAGTTGGAGTGTAAACAACTGATGTAGAAGTTATTGTTGATTCTTCAGTAACATCGTTTT
>CAZHIY010000294.1:0-2905 GCA_964533085.1 uncultured Thermoplasmatales archaeon
TAATATCTGAAATAACCATATCAAAATCTTTTGAATCTAACAAATCTTTTAAAGTAGATGGGGCTGAATGACTTTTAAAAATCTCCTCTTTACTTTTCTCTTCCCTCGTTAATTTTTTTTCGTTATTTTTATTAGATTCTAAACCTGATTGTTTATTTTTTTTATCAATATCATTCGGAAATTTATCCAAATCGCTTTTTTCATATGTTATTTTTTTATTTTCTAATAAATCTGAATATGTTGAATCTTCGGATTTTGTTTTTGTTTTTTTTCTTAAATAAAAAACTGTATTTTTTTCTTTATTTTTTAGTGAAAATTTTTCTATATTTATATCTTTTGAATCTAGATAATTCAACTTTTCTTTTTTATTTTTTAAAATTATATCTACTTTCTTTTCAACATTTGGAAGATTTATTTTATTAGATTTAGTTTTTTTATTATTGCTCATAAAAAATCTTTCCTTATGGGAAAAAATCTATTACTACTCTGAATGTTAATCCTTTTTTGCATCCACATCCCTCTTTTTTGTATGAATCGATTGCTAATTTAACAATAATTAAACCAATTAAATACTATTTTTTAGTTCAGGCGCATCTCATCCAATTGCTTCTGTTATGTTATAATTAATATTTATATGTTTCTTTAATTGTAAATTTTATTAGATTTTAGACAAGTTTATAATTAGTGTTTTAATTTTGTATCATAAGTTGGGCCCATAAGGTAGTCTGGATATCCTATCGGCCTTCGGAGCCGATAACTGGGGTTCGAATCCCCATGGGTCCGCTACCTTTTAATCAGAATGGGATAATTCGAAAAGAAATTAAATTTTCTCGGTAATTTCCCAAAAAAAATTTAGATTTTTGAAAAATAAAAGATTTTTATTCATAACTGTTTACTCTAAAAAACTTAACATTGAATTATTTTATAAAAAGATATAAATATAACAAATTAATTATAATAAATGCGGGTAAAGGAAATATACAAGAGGAGTAATCAAACCTCTTATTCTTTTAGTATCCCATCCTTTCCTCTCACCAATATTTCCTTTACCCTTAATAAAAAAAAATTGATAATTTATGAGATCTATCACTAATAAATTTATCAAAAGGATTTATTATTTTTCATAATCTTTATTATAGATATTCTTTCTCTTATCCCAAAATAGCCCATGTTTGTTTTTTATTACTTTTTTTCCTTTATGGATCAAATGATAATACAATGCATCTTCATATAGTTGTTTTTTTTCTTGATCCGAGGCATTCATTATTTAACAATGAATGCTTTTTATGTTTGCTTATAAATGGTTTATTTTACATGTGTTATCAACTATCTTTACATCCTTTATCAAAAAAATAAGTTGAAATCAAAAAATACCTCTGTACTTGGTGATTAATATTATTAAAATAGAAAAATATATAAACTTATATTTATTTATTATAATGGGGGAGGTGAATCATAAGAGGGTAGATAGTCAGCACCCAAATTTAAGGTTCCTCCACGGTTAATCTTTCATTATGGCTCTCTACCCTCTTTTCTCTTAAATCCTTTTTTCTGAAAATGTAATAATTTATTGGATTTTTAATATTGTTAAGTACTGTCTATATACTAAAAGGTTTTTTTGCTGGGCGCCAGTCAATATTGATCCATGGGATAAATATAGAATTAATTTTGATTTTTCCAGAAATTGGTTTTGGCAAGATTCTAAATTTAGCCCAATAGTTTTTGATCCATCTATTGAACATTGAGACTTTAAAACAAGCACTTTGATTGTTTTCAATGAAATTGTTATTTTTTATTTTATTATAAAATGATTCGTCTAGATAAATTCCGTATTCACTGTTTTTAATTAATGCGTTTCTAATAATATCATTTTTATTACATGAATTCATCATCAATATACCATATGCTTCGTTAGATTCGATATTATTTTTAACAATAATGTTTTTAGATGAAGATTCAAGGATGATTCCATCTTTATTTTTTGAAATATTATTTTTAGAAATTAAGTTATCATCTGAAGAAAAAAGAAATAATCCCTGTTCTATACTATTTGAGATAATGTTATTTGAAAATGAGTTATTATTAGAATATAACAGCCAAGTACCATGATAATTATCAAATAGTGAGTTGTTAGTTATTTGGCAGTAATCGGAATGCCATAATTCAATTCCGATGATTAAATCAAATAATTTTTTATTTTGGACAGTAACATTTTCACAATTTATGAGTATTACCTGGCCAGCTTCTCCAACTATTATATCTGTTTCTTCTTCAAGATATACAAGTGGTTTACTATTAACCGTATTATTTGTAACAGTGTTATAAAAGGAATTAAAGGTGAATATACCACCTTTAAAAAATTCGTTTTCAGAAATAATGTTAAAACGAGAATCAGTTAATTCAACACTACATTTACAATTAATAATATTATTTTCAGTCATTTTGTTATGAAGGGACTCCAAAATCCATATTCCATTAAATTCGCTTCTATAAATTGTATTTCTTAAAAGAATATTATCATTTACTTTATTTAGCCATATTCCATCAACACAATTAAAAAAATTATTTAAAAAAATAAAATTATTGCTGCTGAACTGCCACAGACTTACTCCAAAATAGTTGTTTGAAAAGTTGTTACCATAAATTGTAAAATCATGTGAATCATAAAGCTGTACACCATATTGATTGTTTGAGATATTGTTTCTTGATATGTTTGTGTTGCTTGTGGAGTAATAGATGTGGATACCATAAGAATTATTTGAAATTTTATTATCTATAATTTTGTTATTGTTACCAGAAAAATCAAGAGCAATTCCATTATCACTGCTTGAGATCTCATTACCCTCTATTGAGTTATTACTTGAAGAATGCAGAAGTATTCCATCAAAATCATTTGAATATAGGA
>CAZHIY010000295.1:0-2875 GCA_964533085.1 uncultured Thermoplasmatales archaeon
GCCCTGCGTTTCACTTAGGTCCACGCAGTATTCCCAGCCGCAGTTAGAATAAAAACCTAAATGAATTTATTTTTTACTCCATCGACCTTTTTTCTTTTGACTTAACACCTTGTCAATTATAGTTTGTTCATCTGCTTCGACAATTGATTCATCATCTTTAGCATGCTTTTTTATTGCTTCATCAATTGCATCAGCATCTGCTTCAACAATTAATGCTTTATCTTGTTCATTTTCTAAAGTTTTTATTTCATCATTATCTATTTCTTCTAACATTTCATCATCAGGTGGATTATCATCTTTTCCGATAGTATTACTATCTTCGGTTTGGATATCATCGCTTGATGTTGGAACAGAAGATAACTCCTCTAATTTTTCATCTGTTGTTTCTTCAGTTTGATCTTTATCCTTAATAGTAGGTTGTTCTTCTGATAATTCTTGGATTTCTTTTGCTATTTCTCGTTCTGATGTATCTTCAGTTTCTTTAAGTTCTTCTAATTTTGAAATATTATCCTTTGAAGGCGAAAAAGTTGAACCTTCGGGCATCATTTTAAATGCTTCATATAAAAAATCTTTTTCCTCAACTGTTGGCACCCAAAGAAAATCTTCCTTTTCTTTGTAAATATTTGGTGCAGATTTATCAAAATGAGCCATTAATGACAATTTACCAGAATTCTTATCTCTGAAAACCTCAAGTTTCAAATTAATTTTATCATCTTTAGCCATGTCATTCCATCCTTCCTATTAATAAAAAGTATAAATTACTAGAACTTATACTTTTTCTTAAAATCTAAAAATAAATCCTAGTAGGGCTCCTTTTTAAATTTTGGAGCCCTAAGGGGTGAATTGATTCTTTGATTGAAATTGAATTATGTAATATCCCTTCAATCTCCTAGAGGATTTTCAACCTCGATCATGACTGTTAGATATCTTATTCTGCATCACAGAGTTAAATGTTCAATGACATCGTGATATTTGTTAACATTTATTTTACTTTTTAAGTATATAAAATTTTTCTGCCAAAATGTCAAAATGTATATAATTATTAAAAGACTTGAAATCCATTTAGATTTTGACTTTTAGTAATAATTTTAGAACGTAGAATAGAATTACATTCTATTGAAAGAGCAGCATAATCACCATAAGAGATATCCAAAACATTTGCTTTCTCATAAATCCATGATATAAACGACTGAGTTTCTTTATTTATTGGTAGATTTATTTTAAACCTAACTAGTTGTGGTAATGATTCATAGATCAGTTTTAGTAGAGCGTCTATATTTTTTTTATTTTTTACAGATATAATTACAATTTTTTTATTCTTAATAAAACCTCTATTTTTTATATAATCAATTCTAGAATTTATTTCTTTTTTAGAGATAATATCAGCTTTATTGAAGGTGATAATTATAGGCGCTGTAACACCAAGTTCAATTAATTCGTCTAATGAGACTTTTAACTTATTTACAATAGTTTCTTCATCTTCACTAATATCAATAATTAATAGAACAACGTCTGCAACTCCTATTTCTTCTAGCGTTGAATGAAAGGCATCGATGACATATGCTGGAAGGTTTTGTATAAATCCAACAGTATCCGTTATCAGGATAGGAACACTTTTATTACTAATTCTGCGGGTTGTTGTTGAGAGTGTAGAAAATAATCTGCCTTCAACTTTTACCGTTTCATCAGAAAGTAGATTTAATACACTACTTTTTCCAGCATTTGTATAACCTGCAAGTGAAACCAAATAAAAACCAACAACATGTCTATGTCTTCTACGTATTTCTCTTTGGTTACGAATATTGCTTAATTGTTCCTTTATTTTTTTCATCTGTTTTTTTATCGTCTCATAATAATCATCAACTTGATATTCACCCCCAGCCATAAAACCTGGATGTTCTCCAGCTCTGGCACGATGAATAAGTTCTCTAACAAAAGGTCTCTCATATTGAAGTTGAGCTAATTTAACTTGGAGCTTTGCTTCCTTTTTATCAGCTCTTTCTTCGAAAATTGCTAGAATTAATCTCAATCTATCAAAAACATCGATACCTATCTTTTTTTCAAGATTAAACCATTGTGATGGTTTGAGCTCTCCGTCAATAATTACTAAATTTATTTTTTTATCAGAGGTTTCTATATAATCTTTTATCTCTTCGACCTTCCCACTACCGATATAACTGTTTACATCCGGAATTTGTCTATGTTGAATAAATGTCTCAATAATTATGTAGTCGAGAGATTCTGCTAAATCAACTATTTCTGAAACTTCTTCATTTAAGGCAATTAATATTGCATTGTTTTGATTCATTTTATATTTAAACCGTTTTTAGAAATAGATAATTAAGATATAAGAATGATTGGTTAATCTCTATTTTCATTATCATACTTTATTATTCAATTATTTATGATTAAATAATTAGGTTTAAAATCAAAAAAAAATTTAAAGATTTCATAAAGTTTATTTACTATGAGTGACAAATATATACATGTTAAATATTAACAAACAAAAGGGAGGTGAGATATATAAATATAAATGTGGTTGGGGTAGCTTCAGATAAAGCAGAGTTAATTGAAATTGAAAACATAGTAAAAGTTTTTGTAGTTACGGAAAGAGTAATTGATTTAGCTAGTGAATTAAAATCTGAAGCAATAAACAAAAATAATTTAAAATCCTCAAGAGAATTAAATAATAACCCTAATCCATATAATAAATATTTAAGACCATTAACTGTTAGAGGATTGAACTGAAGTTTAAAATATATAAAATCCGAATATGATAAATTTGAATTGGTTTAATATCCAAACATAAAAAAATTTAATTAATGAGCTTGTCTGAAAAATAATTATCAAGATTCTTCCACTAATCCACAATCTA
>CAZHIY010000296.1:0-2868 GCA_964533085.1 uncultured Thermoplasmatales archaeon
TTACTGATATTGTTAATAACGTAAGATTATGGCTTGTTACTTGTGTAAATCCAGATGGTTATTATTATAGTCATGATCAGGGTCATGATTGGCGAAAGAATAGGCAACCATATTCCCCATATATTGGTGTAGATCCTAACCGTAACTATGCAGGGTCATCAAATGGTGACCCTTGGGGTTCATGGGGATCGGTTGATTCTGGATCAATTAGCAATCATCCTGATTCAGAAGTATATTGTGGTCCTTGGCCTTTTTCAGAGTACGAAACACAAGCAGTTAAAGATATTTTTATTAATAATGATATATGTGCTGCAATAAGCTGGCATACTCACGGAGAGCTTGTTTTATGGCCATGGGGTTACTCATATGAAAATCCTCCTGACTCAGATTATTTATCACAAGTAGGTCAACAAATTGCATCTACAATCACTCGTCAGAGTGGAAGTGGAACATATACACCACAACAAGCAGCAGGTCTTTATCCCACTACTGGAGACACAATAGATTGGGCATATGGCTATAGCCATTATGTTCTTGGTAGACCAACCTTTTCTTATACAATTGAGGCCTGTTCCAATTTTCATCCATCTGAAGGTTACCTTGATCAAGTTTGTGAGGAAAACTTTAACGGAGCTCTTTATCTTTTAGAGGAAGCTGAAAATATTCGTGATACAGTTTCAAGACGTGTAATACAACCTATTATTGACGATATGGATGAAGATTCTGATGGAGATTATAATATTTCTTGGGTGGAACAAAATCCAAATGCCAATCCTACATATTTTCAATTGGATGAACTCTCTGATTTGTCTATATCTACAGATGATGCAGAATCTGGTTCAGATCATTGGACAATTGAAGGTTTCACAATTTCAACGTCAAGATATCATTCATCTAGCCACAGTTATAAATCTAGATATCAAGATCAAGACGTTTCATCAATGGTAACAGTTAATCCAATACCAATTAAAGCAGATATGAATCTAACATTTTGGTGTTGGTATAATATTGAAGAAGATTATGATTATACGTTTGTTGAGGTTAGTAAAGATGGGCGCATTTTTGATGTAATCGATAAATTTACTGGAACATCAGGTGGTTGGGTAAACAAGAAATATTCTCTTGATGAGTATATTGGTGATTCAATTTTTATCCGTTTGCGATATATAACAGATGATTATACACAAGATGAAGGATTCTATGTTGATGATATCTCCCCAATTGCAGATTTTGGTACAATAAACACTCTTTCAGACACAATTACTGAAAATTATTATGACATTCTTGATAATCCTGAGGGTATATATTACTATCGAGTAAAAGGTTATAATTCTGATTATGATTGGGGAGATTTTAGTACACTTGAGGACATCATTGTTATTTATGCAGGTGCTCCAGAAATACCAAATATTGAAGGGCCAACTGAAGGAAAACTAGAAATAGAATATGACTTTACCTTTGTATCAACTGATCCAGAAAGTGATGATGTATCCTACTATATTGAATGGGGAGATGGCCAGATTGAGGAATGGGTTGGTCCATATGAATCTGGTGAAAAAGCTATCAAGAACCACTCATGGACTGAGCAGGGAACTTATATTATTAAGGCCAAAGCAAAAGATAATTCCCAACATGAGAGTGATTGGGGTACTTATGAAGTAAAAATCCCAAGATCAAGATTAACATCGATAATTTATATGCAGAAGCTCCTAGACAAAATCCTTACAATATTTCCAATATTAAATGAGTTTTTTTGGAAGAATCAAATATTTAGATAGATATATACTTTATAAACTCAAATACTAACAATCGAAAAATTTATAATTTAACAATTGTTAACATTAATTTATTAGTGAGGGAGTTAAATATGAAAAAAATAATACCAATTTTAGTTGTAGGAATTTTTTTCCTATCTAGTTTTGGAGCTGTTGCAACTAGAAATGAAGTAAAAATGAACGTACTTACAAACATTGAAAATGAACAAGATTCTCGTGGCACACATAATGCGTTTGGTGAATATGGTACTGCTACGTGGTGTGGTTATTGTAAATATGCACATGGTGCATTAATGGAACTTTATTCAGAAGGTCAACTGGATTTTTATTATATTATAATGGTATGTGATAAAAACCCTGATGCATATTGGCGAGCAGCATCACAATATAATCTTTATGGTTATCCAACCGTATGGTGGGATGGTGGCTATAAAGTAAATGTAGGTGCCAGTAGTGTCCCAAGTGCAAAAAGTGCTTACACTAGTAGTATTAACTCTTGTGTAAATAGAGCGGTTGAAGATTTAGATATAGATCTTTCCGCAACATGGCTTGGGGGAACAGAGATAGATATTGATATTACAGTTACCAATAATGAAGCAACAACATATGGTGGTTATATTCGTGTTTATATTACGGAAATTGCATCAAGTATGGGATGGAAAGACACAGGTGGTCACCTTTATACATTTCCATTTTTAGACTATGCATTTAATCAAACTCTTTCTATATCCTCAGGAGGTTCATGGTCTGATTCAATGACTTGGGATGGTACTGCTAATGGTTTTTCATCTGTAACTGAGGATAACCTCATGATTTTTGCCGCTGTATTCAATGACGAATGGCATCAAGGTTATTCATATCCACCTAATCAAAGACCCTTCGATGCATATTATGTTGATGAATCCGCAGAGTATCGTGTTGGTAATAATAGAGCACCAGATACTCCAAATAGTCCCAATCCATCCGATGGAAAAACAAATGTAGATATTAATGCAGATATAAGCTGGCAAGGAGGAGATCCAGATTGGTTTGATACAATAACATATGATATCTATTTTGGAGCAACTAATCCTCCACCACTCGTTAAATCAGA
>CAZHIY010000297.1:0-2854 GCA_964533085.1 uncultured Thermoplasmatales archaeon
TTAGAAATGGAACATAATCCTGATCCTGATTTAGATGAAGATACTATTGAAGATTCAATTAAAGAACTAGAGCAAGAATTGAAACTCTATAATGTGGAAATCACTGAAACGAATCTACCTAATGTTGAATCCTTAAAAGATTCAGTGAAAGCAATAGAAGAATCCATGAGAGAATTAGAACCTGTAAATATGCGTGCTTTGGAAGAATATGAGCACCAAACTGAACGTAAGAAGAAACTAGACGATGATATTAAACATTTAAAGAACCAAAAGAAAAATCTAATCGTGCTCGTAACCGAAATAACTGAGAAGAAAAAGGAAAGATTTTTAGAAGTATATGATTCGGTAAATAAGAATTTTAAAGATATTTATTCCCAACTATCAGAAAATGGTGAAGCAGAACTTAAGCTAGAAGACCCTGATAAAATATTTGAAAGTGGTCTTACGATAAAAGCTAGACCTCGGGGTAAAAAAGTACTACTTCTCTCTGCCCTTTCAGGTGGAGAAAAAAGTATTGCGTCTATTGCTTTTATCTTTGCAATTCAACATTATGATCCAAGTCCATTTTATGTTCTTGATGAAGTAGATATGTTTCTTGATGGTGTAAATGCCGAAACTGTATCACGAATGGTGAAAAGAAATGCACAAGACTCGCAATTCATAATGGTTACACTTCGAAAAATTGCATTAAAAGAAGCAAATCATGTTTATGGTGTAACAATGAGAGATTCGGGTGTTTCTGAAATGATAGGTAACATTGATCCATCGGCAGTTGGTCCAAGCGGTGAAATAAAAATTGAAGGAGGGAAAATGATTGGAGCAGCTTAAATTCGATAACGATGTAATAAATCACCTTATCTTTCATAAATCACTAATCGATGAAAAAGATGATGCATCCAGGATTAATTATTATGTGAATATGCTTCAAAAGGCTGATGAAGGTGAATATATCTCTATCGATAATCCTTTTGACAGATCAATAGCTATCGCGTTTGAACTTGTTATGAAACAGCATCTCAATCCATGGGATATCGATCTAGTAAATTTCTCAACCATATATCTTAAGAGAGCAAAAGAAGAAAAAATCGATCTAATTACAGCGGGTAGAATCATATACATGGCCTGGAAAGTGTTAAAACTCCAAAGTGATGACCTCGTTGTAAGTATGAACAAACAGGAGGAAGAATATGAACCCTTTGGTTGGGGGGATATACCTTCCGAGATGTGGTTTAGTAAAGATGATGAATACTCTTATACAAATCTAGTAATTAATATGCCAAAGTCGCCTTTAGACGAGCCGATTAGAAGAGAGGCAAATAGAAAAGTTACACTAATTGAACTTGTTGAAGCCTTTGATCAAGCAAGAAAAGATTCAGAGGAGTACCAAATTCTTGAAAAACAGAGAAAAGAGGAAAGAGAAAGATTATCAGAACTTGCTAGAAAGAGAATGAAAGGAACTGCTGTTGAGGACCATTTAGAAGAAGATGTTAAAGCTATCTGGGAAAAAATAAATAAATTTCCTAAAAAAACAATCTCACTTCTTGATTTATGTGAACAAAATGGACGAGAAGAGCTCATAAGGGTTCTTATGTCCGTCTTATTTCTTGCATATGATAATAAGGTATTAGTCTATCAAAAAAGGTTTCCATTTGGAAAGATATATGTAAAAAACACAGAATATAGTTAAGGAGTTGAAAAATATGGGAAAAAATGAAAAACGTTTGGTTGAATCAATTCTTTTTTCCGCAAGTAAACCAGTAAGTGTTAATGAAATTAAGGAAACCACTAGTCTTACTCCTAACAAGATCAAAAATATCTTAGATGAATTAATAGAGGATTACAGTGTAAAACGTAGGGATGAAACATCAATGGAGATCGTAAAAGCAGGAGATAAGTACGCAATGCAGGTAAAAAAAAAATTTGCTGAACAATCCATTATGATTGCCAAACCTGAAATTAATAGCAACTTGTTAAAAACTTTAACTCTAATTGCTTTTCATCAACCTTTAAAACAATCTAATCTGAGAAGAATGATTGGAGAAAAAGCTTATGAACATGTAGATGAACTTGCAACAATGAAACTAGTTCATACAAAAAAACATGGTTCAACAGAGATGCTTACAACAACTAAACTTTTTCCTGAATATTTTGGTATTGATTCAACAAAACCAGAGAAGATAAAAGATTTTTTAATAAAAAAGGTTTCAAACAAATAGATTATACTCAAAAGAACTCTAGCAATTACTTAGAATTTTTTTGGATAATTACTGTAAATATTGTGGGTAACAGTTGTACAACAAAACCTTTTAAAGATAAGTAACAAAGGAATGTTTATATGGAATTGCTTGGCTGGGGAAGGCATTATTTATTATCCCTTCACCTCCTCTCCTTGCCACCCTCTTACTTCCCCACCCAACAATTTTCCTAATTAATTCTTTTAGAAATCTATATAAATAACCGAAAATAATATAATAATACTTAATATATCATACAAAAACCTTAAATAAATTGAAGAGTATTAACAATAGTTAATTTAGGGGAGACAAAAATGAAAAGCATACCATATATCATAGTAAGCTTACTGTTACTAAGCAGTATCGCAATAGTGACTGTAGGTGAAGAGGCTGGTGAATACCAACAGATAATAAGTAAAAGTTTTTTTGAACCGAAAGTTATTGAAGAAGGGCAATTTATTAAATTAGAAGTTGATGGTACAAATTCAAATCTTTTAAGTGGAGGAAAACCAATTCTTCCAGTTTACACTGAAACCTTAGTTTTACCATTTGGTGCAACCATTAACAATGTTGAATGTCAAGTTAGTGATATAGAAACCATGGTTTTATCAAAGGATATA
>CAZHIY010000298.1:0-2846 GCA_964533085.1 uncultured Thermoplasmatales archaeon
AACTTTTAACGACTGAGAATGATCAGTGATTCCAATAAACTTATAACCAAAATTTTTTGCTGCATTCACAATTTCTTCAATTGAGTTGTTTCCATCACTCCAATTTGAATGAACATGTAAATCACCTTTTATTTCATTGTATGAAATGAGCTTTGGAAGCTTGCTATTAGCAGCAGATTCAATTTCTCCACGGTTTTCCCGCAGCTCAGGCTCAATATAATCAAGATCTAGCTTTTTATATATCTCATCTTCATTTTTGCCAACAACATAACGATCTGATTGTTTATCAAAGAGTCCGTACTCATTTAATTTGAATCCTTTCTTAATTGCAATACTACGCATTTTCACGTTATGTTCTTTAGACCCTGTAAAATATTGTAAGGCAGCACCGAAACTTTCATCCTTAACAACTCGAAGATCGACCTGCAAATTATCCTTTAGAACAATACTAGTTTTTGTACTACCCTTAAGTAAAACACGTTGTACATCTCTATATTTTACAAAATATTCCATAACGTCCTCGGGGAAATCTGAGGAGGCAAGAATATCAATATCACCGATTGTTTCCTTTCTTCTACGAAGACTACCAGCAATACTTAACCTTATTACCTTATCGGATTTTTTTAAATAGGAAATGTAATCTTCGCCATCTTCAAGTGCGATATGAAGTAATGCACGTCCACTAGTCTTTTCCATTACTTGAATTCCTCTTAGAATATTAAGCTCTAATAATTCACCAAAGCCTTCAAGATCTCTAAGTTTTCCATCAATGCATGCTTGGCGTAACTCTTCAATAGTTTTAATTCCCAGATTTTGATATAGCGCTGCAACTCTTTTTGGACCTAATCCAGAAATATTTAACATTTTAAGAAGTTCCTCTGGGACTTCTTGTTTCAATTTTTCAAAATACTCCAGTCTTCCTGTTTCCACAATCTCCTTAATCTTTTTTGCTAGTGCTTCCCCAACACCAGGAATGTCTTGTAATCTATTTACTTGAGAGACAACTTCGATATCTTCATCTAAAACCTCTATTGTTTGTGCAGCCATTCTATAAGCTCTTGTTTTAAAAAAAATCTCACCTTTTAAATCAAGCAAGTCTGCAACCTGAAATAGAATGTCTGCTACAAGCTGATTTTTCATAACTATCACTCTTAATTTTCAAAATAGATCACAATTTTTACCTCATCACCATCTTTAAGATTTAATTTTTCTCTTAGATGATCATAAGATATGAACTCAAGAATATTTGAATAATGAGTACGTAAGGGTAGAACAATTGCACCGTCTGATCCATTAATTTTTGCTCTAAAACATCGAACCTTTCCAAATGTTCGATTCTTGGTTTGGAACTCATCAATATTTATTGCTTTACTATTCTTTAAAAGCCTTAACTTATTTTTTTCAACATACTCGATTTCAACATTTAATGTTCCAGGGTAAGGTACGAAACCAAGTTTTTCTCTGAACTGTTCAATATAACCATCTTGCTCAGTATAATACCTCCCTTCACCAAGACCAGAAAGGACCTTACCTTTGAATATAATCCTATCAGTTAGTTCAAATATCTGTTTGTATTGTAGATGTTCCTCTTGTAATTTCTCTTCACCAAATCCTGTTAGCATTATCAGTTGTTTTTTTATTCCAAGTTCTCTTTTTATCATTCCTTTTTTATCAAGTTCGACAAGATATCTGGAAGCAGTTTGCTGACTTGTTTCAAGTTGCTTAGCAAGTTCAAGTGAAGATATCTCTATTTTATTTTTAATAGCTCCAAGTAGAGCAAGTTCTTTTAAAGTTTGTAGAAGATATGGTTTCATATAGCTTCCTCCCTTACTAACCTCGAATTATTTTTGCTAATCTTTCTCCTTCCTTTGTAAGAAGGTATTTATTGCCTTTTTTTTCAAGTATTCCTCCCTTTATGAAATCATCAGCTATTCTTTTTGCAACATTTAAAATTATTCGATGTTTCTTTGTAATTATATTTAAATTAGTCTCACCTGCTGCGAATCCATCAAAAATTGCCCTTCTGAATTTATTTGAAAGAATATATCCCTCTTCCATACAATACCAACATCTTAATTTACAGGTATCACATAAAGTTTTTCAATTATTATGATTGGTTGGATAAATGTTAATATTCCTTTGTAACCCATAACCTTTAATAATCTGCGACATATTTGATAAGTGCCGAAATTCAAGCGCCTCAAACACTTGTTTTTTGGTAGTGGTGCATCAAATGAAAGGGGATATCTTCCCTTTTCAAACCACTTAACAATATTATTATCTTCTTTTTTATTAATTTTTTTTTCTCTCCCGTTTTCTCTCTTGCCAATAGATCTGCTGTAAACCTTCCTTATGCCATCTGTAATTTAGATGTTTATCCAAATCCTCCAACCTTTGCGTTTCTTGTGCCAATTCATACAAAACCTTTCTGGTTTCTTCAGATAACCATTCACCAAGAACATTCAATTTTCTAATCTTTTTTCTACTCTTTATCAACTTATAAGTAGTTTCTTCAAAATTCATATCTCTCAATTTCTTCTCCATATTACCTCCTATAATTTTTAACTGCAACTATTAATGCTATAATTATAACAAAGAAACTCCCATACATTAGTAATAATTCAATCCACATCTCTCCGAAATGATTCCAGAAAATATGAGTTTCTCCAGTTCCCGAAGTCCACGCCACTGTCAGATATATCAAATTCAAGATAATGTAAGGAAATGCCAGAATCAAACCCACCATTGGAAATAATGTTGTTTTACTCTGATAATTTTCTTTTATAGAAATTCCAACTGGTAAAATCTGCTGACTTGGTTTAGAGTATTCCTTTTCTGGTTTAATT
>CAZHIY010000299.1:0-2839 GCA_964533085.1 uncultured Thermoplasmatales archaeon
GTAGATTGTGGATTAGTGGAAGAATCTTGATAATTATTTTTCAGACAAGCTCTAATAGTTTTTATATAAAATATTTTAGAGTAGTTTATTGTGTAATATGAATTAGTAAATCATTATACCGGTGGTTGGTTAATACTAAGAATTAATGGGCCTAAAACAAAGCATGATGCATTAATTGATGAATCTCCAATTGTAGCTGTGATTATTGACGGTCCAAATCCAAAAACAAAACCCGTTCGTAACACCTCAGTTGCATCTTCTGGAAACGAACTAATTACTCCTTCTGTATGTTTTCCAAGAATTATTAAACCACTCAGATCAATACTCCAAACAAGATTCTCAACAGTTTCGCCAACATTCAAAACAGATACAGATACACCAATAAGTCCTTTAAATTCCACATTATAATTAAGCTCTATTATTTCATCAATGACCATCCCGGGAGGATCAATAACAATCCAAAAACGCGCTTTTTCATAGATGTCTTCCGCATGACCATAAAAAGTAACTATTGTACCTCCCTCATACTCAGATACAAGTACACCTATTCCATCTTTACCTCCAACTACATTTTGAGCTCTTGTAACCCAGGCCCTTACATCATCTATTGGTTTGTCAACCCATTCATCATACCTAAAAAATCCATCCTTTCTATAAAATGGTTTTTGTAAAAACATTACAGGAATCTCAGGAGATGCTGGTACTCCTCCTAAAGTCCAATAGTAAGATACTGGGAAAAGAACACCTTCTTCATCTGATTGCACTGTTATTTCTAGTGAGGAACCTTGAGGAAATAATCCACCTAAAAATAGTACATATCCATCCATAATTTCAAATTGAAAAACCATTGCTCCACCATACTCAACAATTTCAACTGAGCCTTCTGTTAAAACTTTATTATATTTTATATGTAAATCGTCACAATGTCCAAAAACGTTGATAAAAGTATGAGTATTTGTACTTCCTTTTTGTGATGTAACTGATGCTGACGTTGAAAAACAGCTTACAACAAAAATCAAACATATAAATATTGATAATATTTCTTTACTTTTTATATTCAAATTTTACTCCCCCAATAAAGTTAATAATAATTATTCATTTTTAAATGTTTGTACTTTTATAAAAATAGTTAAAAATGATATTTTTTAAAAAATACTATCAAATACAAGTAATATTACGATTAATAAACAAAGGATGAAAAAACAATGAAAGATATGTCAGAAGAATTAATTGCTCCTTGTGGGATGAACTGCAGAATCTGTTTAGGATTTTTTGGATACACAACAAGTGGAAAAAAAAGAAAAATGAAGTGTATTGGATGCAAACCAAGTGGTAAGAGTTGTGCGTTTATTAAAAAATTTTGTAAAAAACTAACAAAAAAAGAAATCAAGTATTGTTATGAATGCAAAGATTTTCCATGTAAACAATTGGAAAAACTTGATAAAAGATATCGAGAAAAATATAATATGAGTATGGTTGACAATCTCAAATATATCAAAGAAAATGGTATAGAAAATTTTCTTCAAGCTCAGCTAGAAAAATACCGATGCCCAAAATGTCAGGCAATAATATGTGTTCATAATGGAATATGTTATTCATGTAATGGTTTGAATAAAAATGAATGAAGATTTTTATCTTAAAACTTATTGTTTTGGATGTGAATTGAAAAATTGCCAAATTTCCTCGTTTGCATCAATATCTCGGCAAGTTCTTCCGATTAAAAATTTTGGGAAGTATTGATATCCACCTGGCCAGGTGTGACCACCTCTTTTTATTTCATAAAGCACAACTTCTGTATTATTATCACCGTTTTCATAGGTTTCACAACGAATCCTGCATAAATCAAGGAGATTTCTATTAGGAATCCAAGTTCCTTTTGAAGTGGTATTACAGTTATTTCGAGTTACCCAAAACTCAACTGATTCAGGAACTGATATACAGGTACCACGAGGATTTTTTGGTGTTCCAATATTACCACCTTCCCAAGGAACAAGTGGATCATGAGTACCACTAATAACAAAAACAGATACTTGAATCCCTGATGTATTTTCAGGAAGAATATCTGTTGGAATTGCTCCGGCAACTGGTGCAATAGCTGCAATTTTTTCAGGAATATCAAAAGCAAGACGATAAGACATCATAGCTCCATTTGATATCCCAGTAAAAAATACTCTATTTGAATCTGTACTAAATTCGTCAATAAGATTATCAATTAGTAAAGATAAGAAACCAACGTCATCTATATTTTGCTGATGAGCGGTATCATTAACAATTCTACCATCGTTCCAATGTCGGTCAATTCCATCTGGGTATACTACAATAAATTTATACACATCAGAAAGTGTATTAAATCCACCAAGAGTAAGAGATCTTTCTGTATTTTCACCAGTACCTCCACATCCATGAAGTACAAAAACTAAAGATGGAAAATCAACCTGCTCAATGTCTTGCGGTATGTGAATTTGATAGGTTCGATTATATCCATCAAAAAATATTGAACGAACAAATGTATTTGGGTCTTCGGGTATCTCATATAAACATCCTGAAAGAAAAGAAATTGATATAATTAAAATTACTGTAATAAAAGTAATCAACTTTCTTCTCATATTAACACTAGTAAACATTAACATTTCTATTCTTATATAATACTTTTCCTAAATATATACAGAATGTTATATTAACTTGGGTCGCTAGCTGTTTTAAGAGTAATAGTAACTGTTAAGATACTTAGTTGTTCAACTAAAACTTCAACATATAATTCTATTCATGGTTTCTATGGAAAATTGGTATATGTAAAAAAAACATAGGATATTTTTTAGCATATATCATCAAACAGAAT
>CAZHIY010000300.1:0-2839 GCA_964533085.1 uncultured Thermoplasmatales archaeon
AGATTGTGGATTAGTGGAAGAATCTTGATAATTATTTTTCAGACAAGCTCTTTATGTCTTTTTTTAACTAAATCTTGTAAATCTTTTGTTTGTCCACTTATTCTTTTATCAAGCTGATGTTCTTTACAAAGGGCTTTTTTAAATTTATTCATAGAATATTGAAATTCTTCTATTGTGATTGTCTTTTTACATTCATTGCAATAATATCGCATTAACCCCTCCCCCGGATCTACAATTTCATAATAGCTATTTCTTTAAAAAAACTAACTTACCAACTCCTTTTGGATTTCATGGGGAGGATAAAAAAGTAATCAAAATATCAGAGAGATGGTTATTCATTTTTCCCCTTCTTTTTCCCTTTATCTGCATATCTCCAACTATAACCTGGGTATCTCATTGCTTCGAAATCTTTTAAAAATTCGTAAAAGGCTATTGAACTACGGAAACGGATTACTCTTACTACCTCCCCTGTTTTTTCATCAAATAACTCGATTACTTCTCTATATTTTGTTCCAAATCTACCCATTTCCTCTCCGGTGCTACATACAATTTTATAACGTTTACTTATTTAAAAACCTATAATCTATGAATCGTGGTAATGTTTTAAGGAATTATAAAAAGAAAATTTTTAAAAAAAGATTGTTAAAATCTAAGTGATTTCGAAAATTTTATCTAATATCTTTTTGGTTTACGTTTCTGAAAACAGTCCCTACAATAGACAGGTCTAGTTCCATCTGGCTTGAAAGGAACTTCAGTTTCCTTACCGCATTCTGCACAAGTTACTTTGTGCATTTCTCTTTTTTCATCATACATTTTTACTATTTCCTTATCGTTCAAATTGAACGTTAATCAGGTAGATAAAAGATCAGTATTTAAGAGTTTCTCATAATATTTTATTATTATCTTTAACGTTTATATAACCATCCCCATACGGATAGTATAAAAAAGATTCAGAAAGACAGGTTGTTTAACATGTATAAAATAAGAGAACTATTTTAATAGTCATATTTGTTCTTGGTTTAGTCATGTAAACACTATGACACTGTAATATTTAATGGAAAGTAATAATTTATGACAGAAATAAAAGTACAAAATATTGTAGCATCTGCAATATTTGCAGAGAAATTAGATCTAGATGTGATAGCGCAATCATTTGAAGAAGCGGAATATGAACCAGAACAGTTCCCAGGACTGGTTTATCGATTAGGCGACCCAAAAACAGCTACACTATTGTTTAGAAGTGGTAAAGCCAATTGCACTGGTGCAAAAAATGTAGAGGACGTACGTAAAACAATAGATATAATAGCGGATAAACTCAAAAAGTTAGGTGTAGAGGTATATAAGAATCCAAAGATTATCATTCAGAATATAGTAGCTACTGCTGAATTAGGAGGCGAGCTTAATCTTAATGAAGTAGCTCAGGGTCTGGGCTTGGAAAACGTGGAATATGAACCTGAGCAGTTCCCAGGACTTGTTTATCGGATAAAAGAACCAAAGGTAGCTATGCTACTCTTTAGCTCTGGTAAAATAGTTTGTGCTGGTGCTAGAAGTACAGAAGATGCATCAAAAGCAGTGGAGAAGTTATTAGAAGAGCTTACTTCCTTAGGACTTCTTCACTAGGGTATCGTCTTTTCTTTACAGTAGCTGGTGACAAAGATAGAAAATAAGAGACCAACTGACATAAAATGTATTGCTAAATAATTTATCAAAAATTGTTCAGATCAATTTGCTGCTGGTGATTTTCAACAAATATAAAGAAAGAAAGGAGAAGAGATTTATGCGCTTCTTACTTCTTTTTTAGATATGGAAGTCCAGTTCTTTTGTTAACACCAACAGTCATATTATCTGGTTTATCACAGGGTTTACCACTCTTAGGTGTCCTCTTGCTGAAATAGTAGATAGTCTGGGTTTTTCCACCTTTGAGCTTTACATCTTTACTATATAGCGTCCAACCTTCATGTGTATATGCCATAATTTTTTCCTCCTTATACCGAATAAACATCTTGTTATTTAACAATTCTCATTATTTCATCTAGTACCAAAGATAATTCAATACTATCAATAAAGCGCCAAAAAAAGAATATTTAAAGCGGAGCAAACAGCTATTATTCACCTATCATCTCCTGCATTTGTTAGAAAAAAACAAGATGGTTTAAATTGCAAAATGTAATAAAACGTTGTTATTATATGTAATATAAAGAAAAGAGAGACGGAGGGTATTTTTAAATAACTCTCAACTTGGTTAACTCCCTCTTCGTCAACTAAAAAGTATTTTTTCTTGTCTTCTTTGCTAGTATATTCAGAAAAAAATGTATGTTTTCATTTTTGCAACTCCATATTTGATATTTTCTTTAGAGAATTTTAGGTTTATGAAACACATCATCAGCAATTCAATTCATAAGAAGGAAAACTATTATAGAAAACCAGCGGTTTTAAAGCAGAAAACCGATTTAGTGTTGGTGATATGATGGATAGTACAGGAAAAATTGGATGGTATAAGTTTAATGTACCATCAAGATTAAATAAGACATTTTTAATATCGGCATTAAATTACCTATTGCAATGTGATTTAATATGGAGATAAACCTTTCATCTACAATAAAACAATTGATTGCAGCTTTATTGCTATTTATATTACCGTTAATTGCTATTTTACTTGGTATTATATTTGGAATATTTAGCGCGTGGTTTTATATTCTCATAATATGCTGGTTTGGTATAGGTCTGATATTTTTTACTGCTATTCAATAAATCAAGATTTTTTTTAAAAAGAAAGATAAATGATATATTTATTCTAACTGCGGCTGGGAATACTGCGTGGACCTAAGTGAAACGCAGG
>CAZHIY010000301.1:0-2836 GCA_964533085.1 uncultured Thermoplasmatales archaeon
AATGTCAAATTGGAAAAATATAGGTGTGATTTAATAATTCGTTAATAGCCTGATTTAAGTGTGAAATAAAAGGTACTTCCCTTTCCAAAACCTTTACTCTCAGCCCAAATCTGTCCACCATGTTTCTCTATAATTTGTTTACTGATAGACAGACCTAAACCACTTGAATCAAGATCATGCCTCGAATTATCAGTTTTATAAAACTCTTCAAAAATATGATCAAGTTGGTCCTTATCAATACCTACGCCATTATCCTTAATAGAAATGGTAGCTACATCTTTTTCCTTTTCTGCATCTATAGTTATAATACATGAATCATGTGTATTTTTAATAGCATTAGAAAGGAGGTTTATAATTACTTCTTTTAAATATAGTTTATCTGCTTTAACAACTATATTTTCATTTATTTTGTTATCAATGCTTATATCTTTACTATCATTAATTGTAATTTGATTTTCAATACAACTTTTAATTTCTTTTCTCAAATTTAAATCTACAATATCTAGAACTTCAGAGGATTTATAGATAGTTTCGAATTGTAGAGTTTTTTCAACTAAATTCTTCAATGTATTAACCTTATGATTTAGCAACTTAATATTTTCTTTCGTTTTAGGATCTTTCTCTTTTTTTTCCAGTATAGGTAGAAATGCTACTAATGGTGTTAAGGGAGTCCTTAAATCATGACTGAGACGGTAGATAAATTCATCTTTCTCCAGTAAAAGTTTTTCAACTTCAGCAGTTCTTTTTTTAACTTTTTGTTCCAGTTCCCGATTAAACATTTCTAGTTTTTCATTTGCTTTTTTTAAATTAATATCAGCTTTTTTTCGCTCTGTAATATCTCTACATATTATGACTGTTCCTCTTTTTTTATTGTTATTATCTTTAATGACTCTAGTACTGATTTCTGCAAAAATTTTTTTGCCATTTTTGTGTTTAAGTTCCAATTCAACCAGACTTAGAGTCTTACTATTGTTTATTGAATTTCTAAAAAGCTTAATCATTTTTGGTAAATCTTTTAATTTCAAAACCCCAAGTGATGTAAAATTTTTTCCAATTATTTCATCTCGTTTGTAACCAGATAAATCCTCAACTCTTTTATTAATATCAATTATCTTTCCATGCTTATCCAAGTAAGCAATAGTATCACTAATATTTTCAAAAATTGTCCTAAAATCTTCTTCACTTCTTCTAATTTTTTCTTCAACTTTCTTATGTGTACTAATGTCTAAAAAAGATGCCATCATACATAATGGCTGACCAAACTCATCCTTAACTAAAGTTGCTGAAAGTTGAACATAAAATGATGAACCATCCTTTCTTTTTGCAGTCAATTCATTGACACATCCATTCTCTTTAAACAATTGTTTAATTATCTCTGATGCTTCTTCTTTATTCCACCAAAATTCAACTGCTTTTTTTCCAAGAATTTCATTGTCATCAGCATATCCCCACATTTTTAAAAAAGATGGATTTACATATGTCAGATTTCCATTAAGATCAGAAATTGCAACAGCATTAATGGATGATTCAATGGCTCTTTCTTTGATCCTTATCTCATTCTCTATTCTTTTACGTTCTGTATTATCCTTAAAAATACCGATAGATCCAGAAACCTTTCCCTCATGGTTTTTTAAAACACTTAATGACAAATCCACATCGATAATCTCATTATTCTTTTTTAGCATCTTTGTTTCCATTTGATATTTCAAGCCTTTTTGTCGAATATTCTCCAATCGAATTTTTTTCCATTCTTCAGAGGGATATAGCGATTTTATAGGTCTCATAAATAAATCATCTCTGCTCAAACCAAGTAGATTTTCAGTGAATTTATTCCAAGAGATTATTCTTTCATTTTCATCAGTGAGTGTAATAGCAATAGCAGAATTTTCAAAAATCGTACGGTATCTCTCCTCAGAAGTTTTTAATTCTCTTTCTATTTCCTTTAGTTTTGTGATATCCTTTATAATCCCAACTGATCCTACTGTTTTTCCATCTCTTCCTTTTAAGATACATAAAGATAATTCGACATCAAATAATCCTTGATTTTTCCTAATCATTCTTGTTTCCATTCTATATTTTATTCCTTCTTGCCGAATATTTTCTGCTCTAATTTTTTGCCATTCTTCAGGAGGATATAGGGAACTTACTGATTTTAGATACAACTCATTTTGAGTCATATTTAGAAGTTCTTCAGTATATTTATTCCAAGAAATAATCCGCTCTTTATTATCCACCAAGGTTATTGCAATAGCATAGTTTTCAAAGATTGTTTTATATTTTTCTTCAACACTTCCAAGATCATTTTCATTTATACTTTCACCAACACCTTCAATCATATGACTAGAGCTTTCTGAATTTTTTTCAATCACTCTATTTGGAACCTTTAGCTCATTCATTGCACTTTTAATAATATTATATAATAATCCAAGTTTTTCCGCCTCTCTTAATTCTTTAACGATTTCAGGTTCTTCCTTCATAAGAACAAACCTCAAAAGGTGTAAATATTAACTATAAAAATCAATCTATTACACTGTTGTAAGTTATTACACATCCTTCAATCCCATCTAACCTAGCAATATTATTAATAGTAATATAATACTAATATAAAACGCCTTTGTAAAAAAATTATAAGATGATTTTTAATATATTAGAATATTACAAAAACAGTGAAAATTAAGGAAATACATCTAAAAATTTATTACGTTAATTTAAAAAAAATTGATTCTTGGTTTATGTTAGAAAAAATTTGATGTTTTTTCTAAAATCTTTTGGATTATTATCTGGTAATGTCCTGATTAACGATAGTTTATATAACTGAAACTATATATCTTCTTGG
>CAZHIY010000302.1:0-2821 GCA_964533085.1 uncultured Thermoplasmatales archaeon
TTCTTGATAAATTATAAAAATTTATGGAGTTTGGAATATATGATGACTGGACAACAACCTATAATAATATTAAAAGAAGGAACAAAAAGAGAAAAAGGAAGAGGCGCACATACTAACAATATAATGGCAGCACGTGCAATTTCCGATGCAGTGAAATCAACACTTGGACCCAAGGGTATGGATAAGATGCTTGTTGACTCTATGGGGGATGTTGTTATAACAAACGATGGTGCAACAATTTTAAAAGAAATCGATGTTGAGCATCCAGCTGCAAAAATGATTGTGGAAGTAGCCAAATCCCAAGATGAAGAATGTGGCGATGGAACTACAACCGCTGTAATTATAACTGGTGAGCTGTTAAAATATGCGGGTGAACTTTTAGATCAGAACGTTCATCCAACAGTTATTGCAAGTGGATATAAAATAGCTGCTGAGAAAGCAATAGAAATTTTAAATAAAGTATCACTGCCAATTAAACCAGGTGATAAAAACACACTTAAATTTATTGCAATAACTTCTATGGCTAGTAAGGGTGCAGGAGGGTCAAAAGAACCTCTAGCAAATATAATAGTTGACTCTGTGAATAGTATCGCAGAAACAATCAATGGAAAAACCCTTGTTGATCTTGATAATATTCAGATCCAGAAGAAACAAGGAGGAAGTATAGAGGATACGGAAATTTTTAAAGGTATTATTATGGATAAGGAACGAATCCATGAGGGTATGCCAAAACAGGTTAAAAACGCAAAGGTTGCATTGATTAATGCAGCTTTTGAGATAAAAAAAACAGAATTTGATGCACGCATAGAAATCCGAGATCCTTCGCAATTACAGAATTTTCTTGATGAAGAAGAGGCAATGCTGAAAAAAATGATTGATTATGTAAAAAAGAGCGGGACAACTGTACTTATTTGTCAGAAGGGTATTGATGATTTAGCAGAACATTTCCTTGCAAAAGAAGGTATTTATACTGTAAAGAGTGCAAGCAAGAGTGATATGGAGAAGCTTGGTAAGGCAACTGGTGCAAAAATAGTTGCAAACCTTGTAGATCTTACATCAAATGATCTTGGCTTTGCCGGTTTTGTTGAAGAGAAAAAAATCGGTGAAGATAAAATGACCTTTATTTATAAATGTAAAAATCCAAAAGCAGTTTCAATACTATTAAGAGGCGGAACCGAACATGTTGTTGATGAACTTGAACGAGGGCTTCATGATGCTCTTTCTGTGGTAAAGGTTGCCCTTGAAGACGGCAAGATGACAGCTGGTGGTGGTGCAACCGCAACAGAAATAGCAATGTCTCTAAGGGAATATGCACCTAATATTGGTGGTAGAGAACAAATGGCAATTGAAGCATTTGCAAATGCTTTAGAAATAGTTCCAAGGGCATTATCTGAAAATGCTGGTCTAGATCCAATTGATATAATGCTAGAGCTACGCAGAGCACATAAGAAAGGAAATAGATATGCCGGTATCAATGTAAATAGAGGAAAAGTTGAGGATATGATAAAAAATAATGTTATTGAACCACTAAGGTTAGGTATTCAGGAAATCCAAGCTGCATCTGAAGCAGCAATTATGATTCTAAGAATAGATGATGTCATCGCATCAAAGGGCACAAGCATGACTCCACCAAGAGGTCCTACTGGTGGTGGAGATTTCGATGAATATTAAGCGCCATTCTCAATTTTATCAATATCGATTATATTTTCATTAGGTTTTGAAGAATTGAATCTCGCACAATATCCAGGATAATAGAACTTATACTTGCAACTTGTGCTATTAAGATTCTTATATATGGAGTCAATCAATGTGGGCCTAGATGGCTGACAGAATTTGGTTTTTAATAAATGGAAGTGTCAAATATGAAAAAGAAGGTTTTTAAAGAGGAGCGATTTAGAAAATTTATAAACCTTCAATATGTAAAGATAAAGAGAACCGCTGCTGTAGGTAGTCTCATAATGTTGATTCTTAATCTTTCATTCACAATGTATCCATTTATTGAACATAGGGGTGTCCATCCATATTTTGCGATACCATTGATCTTTTTTGTTGTGTTTCTCCTGGTATGGTTAGCATCTCATATATATGTAAAAAAATTGGAAATGTATAGAACAGAGTCTGTTGCTGATAAGGTCTACAATCCATATGCGATTTATGCGATTGGGCCCTTTGAAGAAATGAAATATAGAAATATGGATTTAGTTATCATGGAGACACTTTATGATATTCTACCTCAAGGAAAAAAGAAAGAAGAATTAAAGCAGCAGATTGAGAGGGTAAGGAGTTGGTGTGATTTAGGCTATATTCCAAAAAATGATTTTCCAAAACATTTGAAAAAATATTATATAACAGATAGAGAGAGTAGATTGTAAATAAAATTTATAATTTAATGATTTAATATATAATTTTCTAAATATTACTAATGTCTGTGATATAACATAAAGTTATAAGAACAATATTTGTTATCCACTATTATTATAGGCGAGAATGTTATGACAAAGAGAAAAAAAAATTTCCCGGTTAAATATATGCGTAAAGGATTATTTACAGATCAAGATCCAACCAAAGATGAAACCAAAAAGAAGGGAAAAAGGCGGGTAAAAAAACCTAAACGATCTGTTCATACAAAAACAGGATTTGGCAAAAATAAGTGAAAAAAATTTTAATATATCTTTTATAATACCAAATTTACTATAAATATTTATATATTAATATTGCTAAATATATAATGGATAAAAATTGTTAGATAATCATTAAATTAAAAATAAACGTACATGACCTTTCAGGACACCCACGAGAATGAAAAATAGGTTGACCCGAT
>CAZHIY010000303.1:0-2815 GCA_964533085.1 uncultured Thermoplasmatales archaeon
ATTTTCTATTAGTGCACTAGCATCATCAATCAATCGTGATGATAGATTTATTGGTCTACATTTCTTTTATCATCCAGCGAAAAATCGTTTGTTAGAAATCATACCTGGGAATAATACAAGCGAAGAGACAATTACTTTTGCAAACATTTTTTCAGGAATGATTGGAAAAACAGCTATACATGTAACTGACGCACCAGGTTTTGCTGTTAACCGTTTTTTTGTCCCATGGTTAAATGAATCAACTAGGCTATTGGAAGAAGGTATTGCAAATATTAGTACAATTGATGATGTAGCAAAAAAGGTATTCAAAATTCCTATTGGTCCTTTTGAGTTAATGAATTTAACAGGTATACCAATCGCATATCATTCAACCATCAGTCTTGGTGAGAAATTAGGTAATTATTACAAATCTAGTAACTGTCTAAAGAAACAATTTGAGAAAAAAGAAGAATGGGATCTAAGTGGAGATGTTGATCCTTCAAAATCAGAGATAATTGAAGAACGCTTACTTGGTACGGTTTTTATCGTAGCATGTTCTCTTGCCGATGAAGGTGTTTCAAGCATTGAAGATATTGATAGAGGAGCAAAGATTGGTCTTAGATGGCGAAGAGGCCCGTTTGAGATAATGAATAGAATTGGAATTGAACGTTCTTATGATATTGTTACAAAATACATTCAAAAATATCCAATGTTAAAGATGCCTTCAAATCTCAAATCTCAATATGAAAACAAAGAACCTTGGAAATTTAGCTATGTTGATCTTAAGGTTAAGGATGGCATTGCTAAAATACTTATTAACAGACCAGAGGCATTGAACTCAATAAATGAAGAAGTAATTCATCAATTAGACGAAAAATTTACTGAAGCAAATGGAAATCCTGACGTTAAAGGAATTATTCTTGAGGGTGCAGGAAAAGCATTCATCGCGGGTGCAGACATTCAATATTTTATCAAAAAAATTGAAAAGAACAAGATAGATGATATCTGTAAGTTTACTGAATATGGACATTCTGTTTTAAATAAAATTGATGCGTCAGAAAAACCAGTTATAGTAAAGCTTGATGGTCTTGCTCTTGGGGGAGGTGCTGAAATTGCTCTTGCTGCTGATACAATAATTGCAACTGACAAAGGTAGTATCGGTTTTCCAGAAACTGGTATTGGTATATATCCGGGTTTAGGAGGAACACAGAGAACTACAAAATATATTGGAAAGGAACTTGCAAAATACCTCATTTTTACAGGAAAAATCCTTGATGCAAAATCTGCTGCTTCAATAGGTTTGATTGAATATGTTTTTACGCCAGATGAGATAGACAGTAAGATAATTGGGCTTATATCCAGTGGAAAATTTATTAAAAAATCAATGAAAAAGAAATTTGAAATACCGGAAAGTTTCCAAAAAATCAAGGAGTATTTCTCTGACGAAAATATTGAATCTGTTCTATCTGGCAGTGGAGATTTGAACGAACTTGGTCAAAAGATATCAAAAACTATTTCCTACAAGGCACCTATTGCAATAAAACTTGCAAATAAAATAATAGATGAAGGAAGCAGTCTTGGACTTAAAAAGGGACTTGAATTAGAACTTAGCTATCTATCGGAGATATTTTCAACCCAAGATGCTTTAGAAGGATTGAATTCTATTATAAAAAGACAAAGACCTAATTTTATTGGAAAATAGTACTTGATTTTATAACTCAACCAGTAAAAAAGTCAATAATATTTATTAAATATAACCTTCTTGTCCTAGCCATTCTTTTACGTTTTTCATACCCTGATTATAATTTATTTTCGGCTGATATTTTAGAATTTTTTCTGCTTGTTTGATATTTACAATTTTATCATTTGAAAAAATGCTAACAGCTAAAGGTGTAACCCAAGGTTTAATATTTGTTATCTTGTTAAAAAATATCATAATTTTACCTATTATCAATCCTGTTTTCTTTGAAAAGTTCCTTTTTATTGGTTCTTTTCCTATCATTTCAGCTAGATCATTAAGATATTTACCCCATGTTATTGAGTAATCTCCATCATTGATATCAATAGTTTGACCTATTGCTTTCGGCTCAGTCATTGCTGTAATTAAAGGATCAAGTAGATTATCAATATAAGTATGTAAAAAAATCCCTTGCCCATTGTTTATTAATGCAACTCTATTATTTTTAATTGACTCTATTGGTCTTAAAACCCAAGTTGTTGCACCAGGGCCATAAACATTTCCTGGTATTATTATTACAACTGGAAACTTTTCTTTTTTGTATTTTTCTATCAAATACCGTTCTGCTATTTTTTTTGTTATGTTATAATATCCAAATCTTTTATCCTGTTCATATCCCATATGACTAATAAATAAAAATCTCTTAAGATTATAATTTTCACATGCATTTACTAAATTTTTTGTTCCTTCAACATTTATCTTATAAAAGAGATTCTTTGGTCCATAATCTTTAACTAACGCAGCACAATGAAAAACAACATCAATATTCTCAGGTAATTTGTTTAAAGTTGAAGGTTTGGTTAAGTCACAATTAATGTACTCAACATTTTTTTCAGATAAATCAGGTTTTTTATTATGGAATAATGCTGTAACATTATAATCTTCTTTTACTAATCTCTTTGTTATTGCACTTCCAATAAAACCTGTAGCACCTGTTACTAGACAATTCATGTAAACAACATAAATTAATTTTTTCCTTTTATAATCATCGAGATATTAATGATAATTTTTTTATAAATAATTAACCAAATATTTTAATTAAATAACTGGAGTTTTGCGTTTTTAGTATCCATAACTATTAGTTCGCAATATTCATTT
>CAZHIY010000304.1:0-2796 GCA_964533085.1 uncultured Thermoplasmatales archaeon
TGTCCTGCTAATATCTTTTTTACATGAATGTTGGCGATGTCACTTGACATTACATTAAGGAAATATTTAAATTAAAATATTTTATTATAATTTTGAAAAAATTATAGTTTAAGGGAGGTAAAAGAAAAAAATGAAAAATTTTGTTAAAGCAACTGCAGTATTGTTGGTCTCAATTATAATTGTTTTATCAACAACAGCTGTAATTGCTGATAATAAGCAAGTAAATGAAACTCAAACTGAAACAAAAAATAATGTATTGATTATAAATAAACCTGTAATTATTCAAGGAAATGCCATATTTGAAGATAGTTTTGAAATCTATGAAGATTTTTCAATAGATTTTCCACCATGGACTAACATCGATGTTGATGGAGAACTTACCTTTGGCCATTCAGTTTTTAATTTCACACATGAAAATGAACCATATGCATTTTTGGTGTTCAATCCATCCGCATGTGATCCACCACAAGGAGAACCTGAACTTATAGCGCATACCGGAGATAAGTATGTAGTTTGCTGGGCGGTTCAAAATACCTTTCAAAATGATGACTGGTTAATTACCCCTCAATTAGGACCAGATAATTATGGTACGGTATCTTTCTGGGCAAAATCATATTCAGCTCAATATAACATTGAAAGAATTGAAGTCGGTGTTTCAACAACAGATATAGATCCAGGAAGTTTCACAATAATATCACCAGAACCATATGTTGAGACACCCCTGAATTGGAGTAAATACACATACAAACTAGATCCTTATGATGATCAGACAATCTATATCGGAATTCACTGTGTATCATACGACTCATGGTTTTTAATGATAGATGATTTTATAGTAACAGAAGGAGATCCAGCAATCTGTTGCGATGGTAGTCTATCCTGGAAAGATGTACCGGCAGGAGGTACTGTTTCAGATACATTTGAGATAAGTAATTGTGGGGATAATGGAACACTTTTAAACTGGCAATTTGAATCAGCTCCCATTTGGCCTGGAGCTATATTTGAAATTGAACCAGATAGCGGTCAAGAATTACAAGAAGGAGAAATTGTAACAATTACAGTAAATGTTACAGCACCTACTAACAAATCTGAAGAATATACTGGTACAATAAAAATGATAAACTCAGATGATCCAACCGATTTCTGTGAGATAGATGTATCTCTTACAACTCCAAGAAGCAGAACACCATACAATTCATTGATTCAAAGACTTCTAGAAAGTTACCCAAATCTATTTCAAATACTTCGTTATTTTTTCGGAAAATAGATAATCAAATCTTTCCTTTTTTTTCTTTATTTTTTTACTATCGCAAAATAATTATCAAAATATTTTTTCGAGTGAATTTTTTTTCCTTCTAATTTAATAATCTTAAAACCAGCTTGAATTATATCCTTTTGAAATTCTCTTTTACTGTAAAGATGATAAAATCTTGATATATTTAGTCCATGTTGTCTCCAGTAAATATCTATGTCTCCATATTCGTTTCGACCGAATTTGGTAATCATTCTTATTAAGAAATGTTGACGGAATTTATCCTGCCATCTTGACCAAACACTAATAATTGCTCTCCCACCTGGTTTTAATATTCTATTTATTTCTTTTAAAGTATTGATACGACGATATCTAACAGATATATTATGTAATGTTGCAATATATAATACAGCATCAGTACTATTATTTTTCAAAGGGATATTTACTGCATCTGAATGTATTAGATCTACATTTTTTAATTTATATTTATAAAGTTTTTTTTTAACAATTCCAAGAAGTTCTTTAGATACATCTAAACCTATTACTTTTTTGCAATGCTTTGCACAAGGGATAAGATGCCTTCCATTTCCACTGCCAACATCTACTACCATACTTGTTTTTGGTATGGTGTTAATAAAATTAATACACTCTTCCCATGATTTACGTCTTGTTGAATCAAAACTTTTTGCAATAGCATTCCATGTATCTTCAGATATCTTGGTATGAATATTTGTCATCTATATTTGCTACATAATGTTTTAGTTTTTATTTTTATCATAATAAATGAGTTTTTATTGTTGATATTCTTATTTAATATAAAACAGCAAGTATTTGTTTAGCTAACCTGTTGGTTTATAAATAGATTGTAGATACATCGGGATTTTTCAGTTATTCATTTCTTCGAGAAGCACTTAAAAAATCATGTTAGATACTGATTTTAAAAGTGATTTTACTCTCCTGGGGCATATCCTAAGCTAAACAAATACAACAGCAAAACATTTTGTACTTTTTTAAGAGATACTTTTAAGTTATTTTTTCCTGTAAAAGTAATAATTAGAATAGTTGTCTGGGCGATTATGTTATTATTTAAAAAATGGTAAAAAATGAATGAAAAAATCAATAATTTTTAATTAAACCTAGCAGTCTTTCCAGTATTGGGAATCGTTCAATTATTCTTATAAGCAAGGGCAATCGTTTACAAGTTCTGAAATATCATTTATTTCTGATGATGTGTATAAGGATTTTTATGGTAAATTAAACTTTGATTCTAAGGAGAGAATACATTCGGTATCTAATTTCCTATGAGGAGTATCCAAATAATCAAAAACATCAGCTGTAGTATACCTGAACTCGCTTCTTCAAATCCTAAAATTGATAATATATAATAAAAAAAAATAACTGAGTATTAACACAATAAATAAAAAGAGCATAATTATTGCCCCCCTCTTTAAAAATAATCCAATAGTGGATATTTAAATGTTACAATAAAATGCACCCCACTAATCCAGAGTTGGTAAAAACGTCAATATTCCATACAAAGAAAA
>CAZHIY010000305.1:0-2787 GCA_964533085.1 uncultured Thermoplasmatales archaeon
ATATGATAAAAAAAGTAATAAATAGTATTGTTAAAGCTGCTAGAAATGACTTGTTTTTTTGGATATTCATTAAAAACCTGAGTATAATATAGATATAAAACTATTATCTTTTAATCAGAAACAGAATCAAATAGAGAGTGATAGATATAATAACCACATATTTCTTCCTCCTGTTATAATCATCTTTAAAATAATAAATTATTAACAAAGAGTAAAAATTGTGATATCACCACAGATTTATCTATATAACTGGAAATTCTCTCTATAGTTTATTGAAGACAATTCATATAATTGATATTTTTATTGAATGTATCTAATCTATAATATCCTTAATTGGTTCTTTAAGTATACAACTTTCGCCACAATTTGCTATATAATCAGCGTCAACAGTTAAATTGTCTTTATATAGGTCAGAATACATCGTAATTGATAGAAGTCTATTTGTCTTTTTAGAACGTTTAATACTTTTAATTTCACCAACGCTCTTTCCTGTTGAATCATATACAGTATGACCTACAATGTCATCAACTGGAGTGATTTTTAGAATTGCACCTTGCTCAGTAATCGTTTTGATATAATTTTTTCCAAAATATTGGTCTATTTTAAAAATTCCAGTATCTACTTCTATTCCCTCAATGGTTAAATCTTTTGGATCGATTCGTATGGTCCTTATTTTTCCAATATTTTTTCCGTCCTTAGTTAATACTTTTTTTCCAAGCACATCTCTTATATCTTGAGCTTCACTAAGAGATAAACTTTTATGTTTAATTTCTTTCATATCCAATTTTTAATTCCTCCCAAATATTTTTTCAATTCCAAATAACAAATTTTATTATAAATATCTATCTAAGCCTCATATAAACAACAAAATGCATTATAATAAATTATAAAATGGTCCCAAACAATGCCCAAATCTAAATCTGGTATAACAATATCAAATACGATTAAAAAAATTATATTTGAATAAAGTAGGAGAAAAATGGTCGACTTAAATGAAGCAAAGAAAATGATTGGATATTGCGGTATTTTCTGTGGTACATGTGGAATGTTCAGAGGGAGAATTTATGCAAAGATTGCTCAAGAATTTTTGGAAGTTATCAAAGCTGCGGGTTATCCAGATGAGCTAACAATAAACCCTAAGGGCGTTAAACCAGATTTTGACTTTAACGAATTCTTAAAAGGATTAGAATATTTCAGCAAAGAAGATAGCGGAGCATATTGTCAAGAACCTTGTAAACAAGGCGGGGGAGTGAAATGCAAGTTCCGGAAATGCGTTAAAGAAAGAGGAATAGAGATTTGCTATGAATGTAAGGATTATCCTTGTAATGAATTTCCTTGGACTTTAGAGAAAAATCCCGAAAAACTAAAGGATTATGAGCTTTTCAAGAAACTTGGGGTTGAAGGATGGATAAGATTCCATGCAGATAGAACTAAGAAAGGATATAACAATTCTACAAGGAAATATTATATTCAAGCCAAAAAGAAAAAATAGTAATAAGTTGAAATATGAATAATTTGATAGGCGAAATTAACTTAAAACAACATATCCGACTCAGGGATTTGCTCCAACAGTAAAATTTTTTAAAATCCTTTTCTCCCTATTCCCAAATAATATCATCTTTCTATGTTTTTTTGTTCGAAAAATAGATTAGTAATATCAATTATTTATCTTAAGGATGCCAAAGTTATGTTAGAAAAAAAAGAATATTACAGAATGAGCGTTCAAGAAACATTGAATTCATTAGAAACATCAGATAAAGGTCTGTCAAATAATGAAGTTGAAAACCGTCTAAAAAAGTATGGGGAAAACACATTAAAGGCTGAGTTAAAAATGCCATTATGGTTGAGTTTTCTTTATCAGTTTAAAGAACTTTTAGTTTTAATTCTAATAATTGGAGGGTTTATTGCTTATTTAATTGGTGATTATAGAGACGGCACTATTATTTTTATCATAGTTATTGTCAATGCAATTGTAGGTTTTACACAAGAATATCGAGCAGGTAAAATTGTGGATAAATTAAAAGGATTGATAAAATCCCCTGCAAAAGTAATCAGAGAAGGAGATCTAATAGAAATTAGTCAGATAAATTTGGTCCCTGGTGATATTGTAAAAGTAGAGGAGGGAGATAAACTACCAGCAGATATAAGACTTATTGAAGCAACTAGTTTCAAAACAAATGATTTTGCATTGACTGGTGAGTCTGTACCTCAGGAAAAAATAACTGAGCCTATTGATAAGGAAGTTTCTATTGCTGACAGGGTTAATATGGCATACGCTGGAACAACTGTGGCATCTGGTAATGCAGTTGGTATCGTTGTTGCTACTGGTATGCAAAGTGAAACTGGAAAAATTGCGAAGATGACTGAGGAGACAGGTGTAATAAAAACTCCGCTTCAAGATGAAATGAGATTATTGGCTCGTCAGCTAACCATTGCTGTAGTAATTATTGCTATTGCCATATTCTTTATTGGTATTGCACAGAATTTTACTATTTATTTAAGCCTTGTTTATGCACTTGGAATTGCTATGGCGCTGGTACCTCAGGCATTACCTGCTCAAGTAACGGTTGCTCTTTCTACAGGTAGTAAGCGTTTGTCTGATAGAAATGCGGTGGTAAAAAATCTGCCCTCTGTGGAAACTCTTGGTTCTACAACAGTTATCTGTACTGACAAAACAGGTACTTTAACAAAAAATGAGATGACTGTTAGATCAGTTTGGTTCGATGGAAAAAAGTACCAGATCACTGGTCTTGGTTATGAACCAAAAGGTGAAATTAAAGATGAAAA
>CAZHIY010000306.1:0-2778 GCA_964533085.1 uncultured Thermoplasmatales archaeon
ATCTGATTGATTTTTCGGTTTAAACAAAAGAAATCAGGTCAGCTAAACAAATACATTATTTCTATTATAACGAAAGAAGTAAAAATATGTTGTTTATTATCAGATTAAATCATGAAAATTAAAAACATACAACTTAAAACAATTGAAGCAAGACGATATATTGCTCGAAATGAACGCCCTAAGCAAGTTCGTATCGATCATAATAGCACTGTTACTCAATTTACAATTGAAAAAGAAAATCAAGCTATAATTGACTTTCAATATACAGCTAGTTATGGACCTGTTGGAATGATTAAAATTGAAGGATCCTTAATTTATGATAGCGATGACGCAAAAAAGATTTCAAAGGAATGGAATGATACACGAAAGATGCCAAACCAGATTGCAGGTCATATTCATACTGCTGTAATGCATGCATGTGTTCCAGAAGCAGTAACAATTGCAAAAGACCTTGGCTTACCACCACCAATTCCCTTACCGCAGGTAAGACTTAGTGGAGATCCAAAAAAAGGACAAGCTGGTCCAGAAATTGCATAAATCAATTAAAAATTCTAATAAATTAGAGATGCATTCTTCTTTTTTATGAATTCAATAGTAATCTCGTTTGGGGGATCAGTTTTAATTTCTGATGATATAGATACAACATTTTTCCAAAGCCTTACTAAATTACTTGAACAACTTACTAATGAATATAAAATCTATATTATCGTAGGTGGAGGAAAAACAGCTAGGACTTATATTGAACTTGGACGAAAATTGAACTTTGATGAAAAAACATTAGATCAATTTGGAATAGATATAACAAGAGTTAATGCAAGGATTCTTACCAATCTTATTGAAGTTTCAAACGAAAAAATTCCAAGTTCAACAGACGAAGCAAAAGATATTGACAAACCAATTGTAATAATGGGTGGAACTACACCAGGACATAGTACAGACATGGTTGGTGCTGAACTTTCAGAAAAAGTAAATGCATCTAAATTTATCATTGCGACAAATGTAGATGGAGTCTATGACAAAGATCCAAACAAATATTCAGATGCAAAACAACTAAAGGAAATATCAGTAGATCAATTGATTAAAGAGTATGGAACTGAATGGGGATCTGCTGGTAAAAACATAGTAATTGATGGCCCTGCTTTACAAATAATTAAAAGAGCAAAAATCCCTACTTTTGTTTTAAATGGGAAAAAATTAGAAGTTTTAAAAAAAGCTGTCAATAATGAAACTTTTAATGGAACAATAATAAAAATATAAAAGAAAAAAAAGTGGTTGGTTTATCTTACAAAATCAATATCCACTTTTGATTTACCAACTGATTTTACTATAGGTTGTTCTCTTAATGCTGTAGATGCAGCTGGCCCAAGAAGATTTGGTGATTGTACACCTGTCATAATAGCCATAACTCTGCATTTTCCATCAAATTCTGGTGATACCCTAGCACCAAGTATAACATTTGAATAACAATCTAAGTCCTTAGTAAGTTCTCTTGCAATATCCTGGACATACTTAAGACTCATATTAGGTCCTCCTGTTATATGAACAAGAGCACCATTTGCTCCTTGATAATCTACATTTAGTAATGGATGATTTAGTGCTTCCTTAACAATTGTATCTACTCCAGATTCCTCTTCTGCTTCGCCCCAGAGCATTATAGAAAGTCCACCTTGACTCATAATAGATTTCATATCTGCATAATCTAAATTGATCAATGATGGTAGGGTAATTGTTTCAGAAATTCCCTTTACTGTTTCTGCTATCATTTGATCCATCACAGAAAATGCTTGATTTATAGGCAAACTTGGAACAAACTCTAGAAGTCTGTTGTTGTCAAGAACAACTGTACTATCAGCTTTTACTCTTAACTTATCAAGACCTTCATCAGCTTTTACAAGCCTTGCTCTTTCAACATTAAATGGAGTCGATACCATACAGGTTACAACTGAATTAAATTTCTTAGCAATTTCGGCAACAACTGGAGCTGATCCAGTTCCAGTTCCGCCACCCATACCGGCAGTAATAAACACAAGATCGGAATCCTTTATAAGTTCCTCAATTTCGTGACTTGACTCACGTGCAGCACGCTCTGCAACATCTGGAAATCCTCCAGCGCCAAGACCACGAGTTATCCTTCCTCCGATAAGAATCTTATGATCTGCTTCCACCAAATCAAGTGCTTGTTTATCGGTATTTATCGCGATTGTATCTGCGCCTTTTACACCGAGTTTGTTCAATCTTGTAATTGTATTTCCTCCGGCACCACCACATCCAACTATTGTAATTCGTGGTGTGCCAAACATATCATTTCCATTGGTCATTAATTTGCTTTCTTCATCTTTTTTATTATTTATTGCATTTGTAATAAAAGATTCCATATTCTTGTTTTGTCCCATACAGTATTCCTCCTAAATCCTGGTAGTTTGAAGGACGCCCATCCCAAGGCGTCCTTCATTAGGGGTGCATCCCATCCCCTCCAATTTTGAACTATTATTTTTTCATGTAAGGTTCAATGGACTCAACAGCAAATTCTAATTCTTGAACTTTTTTAATTTTTTCTGCTTTTTCAATTATGCTACTTGCATAATTTTTAATAAAATCATTTACCGCATGACGTATTACCTCAGACCTTGTTGCGAACTCTCCTGCTCTTACGAAGAGATCTATAGTTTGAATATGGTGCTGGGGTAGCCTTATCGTTATACGGTGCGATTCCATTTTTCTCCTCACATAAATTCCATGTGTCAGACCGGTACCATTCTTATGTCATCCAGACGCCGG
>CAZHIY010000307.1:0-667 GCA_964533085.1 uncultured Thermoplasmatales archaeon
GCAAGAAGAGAAGCCCAAAATCGGCAAGGGCGGAAAAGAGATCCAGAGCAACGTGACCGATAATGATACGGCGAAGATGCCCTCCTCCCACGGGGTGATCCAGGGCTATAACGCGCAGGCTCTGGTGGACGCTAAACATCAGGTTATCGTACATGCTGAGGCTTTCAGCAGCCAGGATCATGAGAACCTGGCGCCAGTGCTGACAGGGGCCAAGAAGAATATGAAGGCCATTGGCCAAGAAGAGAGCTATTTCGAAGGCAAACAACTCAGCGCAGACAGCAATTATCACAGCTACCCTGGTCTGGCCCTGTGCAAGGCCGAGGGTCTGGACGCCTACATCCCCGATATCCAATTCCGCAAGCGAGACGAACGCTTTGCCGGGCAAGGGAGATTCAAAGACGGCCTCCATCCCAGACAGCGCCAACCCAGCAAAACAAGAACATTCACGGCTGCTGATTTCTATTTTGATGCGTCAAAACAAACCTATCTCTGTCCGCAGGGCAAAGAGTTGACTTGCAGCGCACACAACCAGCGCAACCGCTATCGGCTTTACGATATTTATCATGCCCGCCAGGAAGATTGCGCTCGCTGCCCCTTGAAGTCTCAGTGTTTGAGCAAACCGCACACACCCTTCAGGTACTTGTCCGTCAGGGTGGAGGATCAGACG
>CAZHIY010000307.1:677-2741 GCA_964533085.1 uncultured Thermoplasmatales archaeon
GCCAAGATCGACACACCTGAAGGCAAACAGATCTATGCCAGACGACTGGCTATCGTCGAGCCGGTGTTTGCCAATATCCGCGTCCAAAAACGCCTGGACCGCTTCACAGTCCGCACCAAAGCCAAGGTGGATGTCCAGTGGAGATTGTTCGCCCTGGTACATAACATCGGCAAAATCCACAATTACGGGCTGATCCACTGAGACTTGGCTCAAGGGATGAACTCATCAGGTCATGATCAGCCAAAAAAACGCAGAGCACAGTATTAGTGTGTAGAAATCGCCCATTGACTATACTTTGATTGTCCAAAATCATGTTTTTCGACAGTCTCGTTGGGCGCTTCACACAAATACTACTCTCGCCTTGAGGAGGGCACAAAATGAGAACCTATATCATAACCACTTTTTTTGCAATCGCACTTCTAGAGAGTGTTGAAAAACAAGTCCCAGATTGACCGTTTAAACAATCTGTGATTCAATACAAAGTGCATGCACGTGTAAGGGAAACCTTTGAAAGCAGGTATTGAAGATGGAGCAACAGCGCTTTGCCAAAACAGACACCCATTCCTTTTTCGGTGAGTATCTCTACGATCAGGTGGTACCGCAGGACCACTTTCTGCGTAAACTGCAGGAAGTCATCGATTGGGATCATTTCACCCGCAAGCTGATCAAACTGTACAAAGGGGAAGGCCTGGTGGGCCGCCCGCCGTTTGATCCAGCCCTGGTGCTGAAGGTAGAACTGATTGCCTATCTGTACAACCTATCCGAACGGCAGGTTGAAGTGTATATCAACGAGAACCTCCCGGCCAAATACTTCCTTGGGTTAGCCGTAGACCAGAAGGCTCCGGATCACTCGACCCTGACAGTGTTTCGCGCCCGGCTAATGCAGCGGGGCAAGCTGCAGGTCTTTGAAGAGATGTTGACCGACATGGTACGGATGCGAAGTACATGCACGTGTGGCGCTCCAGAAGGGTATCCAGTTTGGTTCGATCCAGATCGTGGACAGCGTGCACACCATCGCCAACGTCAACACTGCTAAAGACCAGCACCGCCAGGAGAAGAAAGGCAAAGGACCCCGAGACCCAGACGCCCGGTGGGGAGCCAAGCACAGGCACAAGGTTAAGACCCCGGAGGGCAAGGAGGAGCAACGTACCGAATACTTCTTCGGATACAAAATGCACACCAGCTTGAACGCTGAAAACGGCTTGATCACTGCCCTAGAGGTGACCTCTGGAGAAGCCTACGACGGACATCACTTCTGTACCCTGGTCGATCGCGACCTGGAACAGCAGTTGCCGGTGGAGACCTACGCGGCGGATAAAGGCTACGATGACGGCAACAACCACTTCTATCTGGAGTACCGCAGGCTGCACTCCGCCATCAGCTTGACCAGGACCCGCACGACCAAGAAGAATCCCAACAAGCAGCCCTGGCTGGATTTGCTCAAGACGCCGCAGTATCATCAAGGACGGAAGGAGCGTTATAAGATTGAGCGCAAGTTCGGGGAAGCCAAGCAAGGACATGGTCTCGGTCGCTGCCGCTACCTGGGCAGAATGCGCTATGCCGTACAGGCCTTCTTGACGGCCATCGTGCTCAACCTCAAACGCATGGTTAGAATCCTGACCGGAGTAGGGTTCAAGACTCCCAGCCTATCGGTGGCCTACTAGTACATGTACTTCGTAACCCGGGGAGTATTGTCTCTACTGCCCGAAAGGATGGCCCAAAAAGCTTCCGGAAGGACTTTTCAAAGGCCTATTCTGGGTTGTGAAGGTGCTACCCAACCCAACTCTCAGGCGAAAAGCCTGCCCAAAACCCGCTTTCGCCCTCCAAAGGCTGATATTTCAACACCCTCATGCTTGTTTTCCCGTTATCTTATCAAATTCCAGTTCCCGTTCGGCTACGGACTGAGCTACACGACCTTCGCCTATAGCAACCCCAAGGTTTCGGCAGCGACCATCAAGGGCGAAGAATGTATCCCTGGCCCTCGATTTTCGTGCTTTCGCTTACTACCATCTGGTCTATAATCAATGGATCAGCTAGGACGGCGAGTTCGACCTGTTGATTGGC
>CAZHIY010000308.1:0-2733 GCA_964533085.1 uncultured Thermoplasmatales archaeon
CTTTTTGCAGATTTTTCTTTTGAAATGTATCCTTCTGAGAGATATATTCCTAAAAATCTAACCCAATCCTTAAATATAATCTTACGGCTTTTAAATGTTCTATTAAAACCATAATTATATTCTGGTAAAATGAAAAAATCAGGATTTTTTCCATTCCATATTGTTGATTGATAAAAATAATTTTCACCCTGATAATCCTTTGCTTGAACAATATACTTTTTTCTATTACCTTTCCTAGGTTTTACTAACATTCTATGATTAGGAGTAACAAGTAGATCCATGTTCCTATTTTTGAATTGAAACATATTACCATTATAATTCATCCAATACTTTTTTAAAGGTTTTTCAAAAATTAATTCTCTACTTTTTGGATTAACAATACCTACCTTTTCATCTAAATCCAAACAATTAAAAGTTTTCCAACCTTTTTGAGTTAAAACTTCAGTATCTTTAGAATAACAATTTGGTCCTTCATCACCTTGTAATAAACGTTTATGGTCTTGGACTGCAGGAAGTGGTAATATTGTATTTCCATCTGAAAAAGCTTGTAAGGTGAATTCTTCACCTACAGCTTTTTCTTCTATTAGAACCTTTGCCGCTCCACCAATTTTTTTATCAATTACTTCTTTTACATATGATAATGCTTCATCCACACCTTTAAAATGATCACCTGAAACACGAACACCTTTTCCACCAGTAAGACCAATTGGTTTTATAGCTACTTCACCATCTAAACTTTCTATAAATCTTCTTGCCTTTTCTTTATTTGTAAAGGTTTTACATTTTAGTTGCCCTGGGATATTATATTTTTTTAGAAGGTTTCTCATCCATTCCTTATCTGTTTCAATCCTTGCTGCTTCTTTTGTGGGTGAACAAGCTTCTATTCCTACTTTATTTAGTTCATTTACTATTCCTGCTTCAAGTGGAGCCTCTGGACCAATTAATACAATATCAATACTTTTTGATCTTGCATAATCGACGATTTTATCTATATTTGTCTCTTTTTCTTGATAAAAATCATTTGATAACTCTTTTATTCCTGGATTTAAATTGCTCATTACTGAAAATAATTTAACATTTTTTGAACGAGATACAGCATCACAAATAGCATGTTCTCTAGCGCCACCACCAACAACTAATATATTCAAATAAATAAACCTCCTGGGATTTCTTCAAATACACTTTTACTATTTAACTCTACACTTTTTTAAAATTATCTTATTTTTAATTTTTTAATATATCACTAACAGACAAAAGGGGAATGAAATTTACATCAAGATTTCTAAGCTTTTTTTCTGCCCCGCTTTCTCGATCAACAATTACTAAAACCTCATCAACTTTACCTTGATTTTTTCTTATTGCATTAACAGATTTTACTACAGATCCTCCACTTGTAGTAACATCCTCAATTATCAGTACTCTTTTGTTTTTTACCTTATCACCTTCAATTTGTTTGCTAGTTCCATGTTCCCTTTTTTCTTTTCTAATTATTACATATGGAATATTTGTTTCTAATGATAATGCTACTACTAATGGAACTGCTCCAAGTTCCAGTCCTGCAAGAATATCATATCCCTCTGTGTAGGTTGACATTTCGTTTGCAATTTTTTTTAAAACATTTGGATTTGTACTTGCTTTTTTAATATCTATATAATAGTCACTTATTGCACCTGATGTTAAAACAAATCTCCCAAACTTTATTGCTCCGCATTCCTTAAGTAATTTTACTAATTCATTTTTGTTCATGCGATTTAAGTATGGTAATTAGTAATTTATATTTTTATATAACAAGAAGATTTAGATATCATATTTCCCAATTGTTCGGAAATTTCCGAACAAAAACAAATATTTTTTAAGTAATATTAGATTAAGTATATTATATTAATGCCTAAAATTACACTAGATATGAATACATTTAAGGCTCTTGCTTCAGACACTAGATTAGATATTTTAAGAACTCTTGATGGAAATAAAATGGGATTAAAAGATATCAGTCAAGCAACAAAACTCAATAAAGCAACTCTACATGAACATTTAACAAAATTAGCAGAAGCAGGTCTTGTTAAAAAGAAAGAGAGAGAAGGTCATAAATGGGTATATTACAAACTTACATGGAAAGGTGAGGGTTTATTACATCCTGAGAATTCAAGGATTGTAGTATTATTTACAACCACTTTTATATCATTATTTTTTGGGATAATATTTTTATTTCAATTTATTAAGGGAAAAATTGTAGCAATGGCTCAACCATTTATTGAAACTGGTAAAATGACATTGTTAGCAGCTGAAGATTCGGGTTCAATTATTCAATTGGCAGATCCACGCTTTTTGAAAGCACCAATTGCTGAAGTACCTTTACAAAATCTTACAGTATCAAATCTATCTAATACATTAAACACAAATATTGGTTTAAAAGGTGCCTTTGGAAATGCCATATCTGATGCTAAAATTGAATGGACATCCTTAAGTGGAAAAACATTTACATATGAAGATAAAATAACAGAATCTTTAGGTAGTAAAACATCATCATTACCAGAATCAATATTTGCAGTAATTCATGACCCAGCTTTGCAATTTATCGCTATTGCTTTTATTATCACATTTGGTATTTTATTTACTGTCGCAATATGGCGTTATCGTAAAAATAAGGTGCCAAAGTTATAGATTTAAAAATCAATTGTGAAATAAGGGCTCTGCCCTTATAATCCCATTCCGCCTTCGCTACCTCGGCAC
>CAZHIY010000309.1:0-2728 GCA_964533085.1 uncultured Thermoplasmatales archaeon
TCCTTTCATCAATCTGAATCTGAAAAATAATACAATCTACAAGAAAAACGATTTCATAAATCTCCTGATACATATGGGGCAGACAAGGGATTTCGCAGAGAACGGAAGTCAAACCTATAAAGAACTCCAAGGAGATAACAACCCAGATGCAGACACATTGTTGTATCATTTGAAAAACTATCCAAATCATGCTCAGGTTCACAGGATGTTTATAACCCTGTTCGAGATAATATGGGAGATGGCTAGGCAGACCAATGTTTTCGATATAAGGAAACGGTATAATGTTGCTATTGATTTTACTGAATGGTTCTTCTACGGTGATAAATCCAGTTTTATGGTTGTAGGTAAGGAACCAGAAAGAGGGACAGCTAGCTGCTACAAATTCATCACTATTAACATTGTAGAAGCAGGGAAACGGTTCACGCTTTTGGCATTACCTGTGAGTGCTTTGGATAACGTGAGCAAAGATAAACTCATTAGAACTATGCTTAATTATGCTCTTCAACGGATTAAGATAAGACAAATATATGTAGATCGTGGGTTTTTTGATTCAAAAGTAATCAAAATGTTTGAACATTTTCATCTGAAATATCTGATGCCAGGGATAAAACAATACAATATAAAGAAGTTGCTAAACGTGACACCTGCTCCAGCGGTGATTACAGGTTTTGTTCTTAAAGACGTAAAAATAAATCTGGTAATACTGGAAAAAGAGCTGGAGAATGGTAAAATTGTTAAATGGGTTTATGCCACAAATGAGGTTTATGATCCAGAAGAGACAGGTCTGCTTGAAAAAATATTCGACTTGTATGGTAAACGTTGGGGGATAGAAAGCAGTTACAGAGTCAAAAAACAATATCTTCCTAAAACAACCTCTAAGAATTATATGATACGGTTGTTCTATTTCATGTTCTCAGTCTTGTTATATAATCTATGGATTTTGGCTGATGTTATGTTATGGCTTGCTCTTTTTGGAATAATTGAAGAGGATCATCTTATTACTTCGAAGTATTTCGGTACTGTTTTGTATACGATTGATCCAGGTGGTTGACGTTATGATATTGGCTGACCAAGCCACTAGCCTTTTTTCTCTTTTTGATTAGTCTTAACTAGATTTATATTGTATTTTTCTGATTTATTGACATCATTTTTTGTCTATTTTTGTCATATTTTCAATAAAACCAGTCGATAGATCCGTCTTGAATAATCAATTTTAGACCGATTCCACAAACTTTAAATCTACCTTCGGAACTACTGCAAAAAAGTTGATGGAATTACATCATGAAATGTGTGAGAAATTGAGGTTGATATGATATAAATGCAAATTAAAATAAGAATAAACTGCTCAGATATTCCATATTCAAAAAGAAAACTAAAACCTGCTACAATAGCGCCAGACAATGAAAGAAGAATAAGAGCGATATTATTTACATGAAGTCCAGGCAATAAACCTGTTGCAATACCTGTAATAACACCAAGAATGCAAAAAAGAATTACAAGAACAAGAGGGAGCATAAAAATTACTCTCTAGGCGGGAGACTGATACCATGATTTTCTTCACAAATATCTAGCATATATCTGAAATTTTTTTCATCAAATGTGAATTTTCCTGAAGCACAAATTTTTTGTCCGGGATATAGAGTAATATTTTTTGATAATGTATAATAGATTATTAGTGAGTGTTTTCTTTCTATATCGACAAGCAAAAAATATGCATTGGATACTGATTCTATATATCCAGTAACATTTACATTTATGTTTAGATATTTTGTTGGATTTTCAGCAATCTGCCAGAGGGGAAAAGACACATTGTGCCATTTTTTTAGAATTTGTAATTGACGGATATCGTTAACAATCAATTCCCAGGTGTCTTTATAATTTTGTACTTCCCCAGTTGCTTGTATTTTATCGCCATATTCTAAATCTATTTTTCCTTCTAAAAAAATCTCAACTGAGCTATTGTTATCTGATATCTTTATTATTTGACTTCCGAATTTTGTTAAATGATGTTCTGTAACAATGCCTTTGAGTGTAACTTGTTTGCCTTCATAATCATGTATTTCACTAATTAATATGATTGGTGCTTGGGAAAATTTTGATAGCATATATAGAACTAAAATACCTATTATGGCGAATATCATAGAAAAATATTTTAGCTTCATTTTTTATAGAATTTGACAATAATAATTTAATAATTATGTTATGTAGATGCTGTTTAATTCATAAAAATGATATAAATAATAAAAAATTGAATTTTTTAACCAACAGAAAAAATTATAATAATAAGTTCTTTATTAACCCTAAAAAGGCCTTGATTTGGTGGGAGCTTAATGACAGATAAAGAAGCGGTATTAAAGATATCTGAAGCATTTCAGCAAGATGTAGGTTATGGCAGAGCGCGTATTGATCATCAAACACGTATGAATTTAGATCTATCAATTGGAGACGTTATAGAAATAGAGGGTACAAAAAAAACAGCTTCTGTGGTATGGAGAGCTCACCCAACTGATGAAGGTAAAGGAATAATTCGTATTGATAACTTAACAAGAAAAAATTGTGGTAGTGGTCTTGGAGAACGTGTAAAAATAAAAAGAGCCGAGGTTAAAGAGGCAAAAGATGTCACACTTGCCCCCTTAATATCAAAGGGACAGCAAATTCAATTTGGAAGCGGCATTGATAATCTTATTAAAAAAGGATTATTAAAAAGACCTTTAACTAAAGGAGACAG
>CAZHIY010000310.1:0-2727 GCA_964533085.1 uncultured Thermoplasmatales archaeon
CGCGCTCTACCTGCCGGCCAACTGGCGGCCGGGCGGCCTCTATCCCGTCATCGTTACTGACCAGTATCTTCATAAGCCTCTTTAGTTTCCCTGTTAATTTTTATTATTTTTGGCTCCCTGTCAGGTTCAATAAGTTTTTCCTTAACATAGAGGTCAACAACCTTTCTTGCAAACACCACAGCCTTTTTACCTTCATCAAAGCTAAGCATGAAAAAAAGTATTGAAAGTATTGTTAATAATATTTGGTTAGATAGAGTTAGTTATCTCAGTCCCTTTCTACTCTTAACATATTAATGTCAGATGTTATTACTAATGGTTCATCGCTAATTTCTAAGTTGCTACTGAAAATATAGGAATAGTTTAGTCCATTTTCTATAAATTCATAATCAACTGTAACATTATAAGATCCAGGTGCTAATTCTACAGTATAATATCCTGTCTCATCGGATTCAACTGATAAACCATATATAGCTGTATTATTATCAACACTTCCATCAGGATTAAATCTAATATCTGTTATATTAGCTACATTTATACCATTATATAAGGTAAAACCGCTTAAATTGGTTGAAAGCTTGTTTAAAGAAATATTATATGAATAAGCCCCTTGTCCAATCTGTAATTCCAAAATGTCATTAAATTCGTAAACTAAAATTTGCCCTTCTTTATCAAGAACAGTAACATTGTAAAAACCTGGCGTTAAATCATATTGATAGAGACCGTTTTCTTCAGTAGTAATCGTTTCTCTTGTTGTAGCAGTATTGTTTTCTACGACCTGCTCAGGATCGAAAATAATTTCAATATTTTTTATGCCAATACCATTATATCTGGCAGCTCCGGTTACTCTTACTGGAACATATTCTAATGAAACATTTTGTATCAATGTCTCATTTTCCATCAACGTTATTTCTTCAAGTTGTCTATATATGAGCCCTTTCTGAATTTGCATCTCATACTCCCCTGGGACAAGATCATAAAATGCATATCTTCCATTTGCATCTGTATTTGTGGAATTAACCAAGAACTGATCTTCAACTTCTCCAGTAATATCCATACGTTTATAGATTAGCAATATAGGTATATCGTTAATAGTATTTGATTCATCCTCGAAATAAACTTTACCTTCTATCGAAGAATGTTTCAATTCAGAAATGTTATAATAGTTGTTATTTTCATATAAATCAATTAATTGTTCATTTAACGCATAACCATCTTTGATTGCTCTTAAATAAAAATAACCTGGCATGAGATCTGCTACTTTAAAAAATCCATTTGCATTTGTTAATCTTGTGATTGGAGATTCTGGGTCTGCTATATCATATAGTTCGATGTAGACCTCTTCTAATGGAGCATCAATTGATTTGTTAAAGACTCCATCATCATCAACATCATTATAAATATAACATTCTAGATTAGCAGGCTCAATTGAAATGTTTAAAAATCTCTCGTAATTATTTCCTTTTCTCATTGCATCATCATCAGAGATAGGTGCAAATTCGGAGCCTGTCTCACTATCAAATGTTAAATTTTTCATTGCAAATGGTTGGATGTTCTCAGGATAACTTCTAAGAAATTGAATTCTTGCTCCAGCACCAGCAATAACAGAAAAGTTACCATTTTGTGTTGTAATGTTTTTATCATGATCTATTGGAGCTGAGTAATCTCCATAGTAAGTAACATTCTTTTGAACAATAACTGTTGATTCAACCGGCTCCCCCATAAAGGAAACTGTACCATTAAGAATTGCACCCTCATAGTACTTTGCAATAACCACTGCAGCCTTTCCAGTGTCATAGTATGGATATTTTGATAAATCTGAGAAAAATTCCACATAAAAATGTTTCATATTTACACATGGAACTTGATAATCAAATTCCTTCTTATCAGGAGACTCTCCTTGCGCAGGACCAATATAAGTCCTATAAAACATCGAATCAAAATATAAATCTTTTTGTTTAGTTCGTGTGTTTGTAACGACATTGAACTTTCTCTCTTCTTTATTCCAATTAATTACTTCATCAGCAGTCCAAGTAGTATCTGACCCAGGTTTTTTCTCGCCTGTAGTGGGATCAATTATATATCCCTCATATAGAAGCTCTACAAAATCATCTGCAATTCCATTTATTAAAAGTAAGCTTTTATCAGATAAAAATGAAAAAATGTTGAAAATTTGTCTATCATAACCTTCAACTCCATAATAGCGAATACTCCAATCTGTAGATTCTTGAAGATCATGATAAAGCCATGTTATCTTTTCCTCATCAAGAGTGTCGTTCAAAAGTTTAACTATATCATGATAAGCAGCATTTTCTGGATATTGCTGACCCACAGTATATTGCTTACTTGTTTCTTCATCATATTCCTCCCCAATAGGATCTCCGTAGGATGGAGAGGTTATAGGATCTAAAATCCATTGTTCTACCTTTGATTTGTTTACCTCACCTAAATGATCTATTAAAACTTGGGCTGTAGCTTCTGTAAGTTTACCATCGTTATGCCTCTTTTCCCCTTCCAACAATCTAACGACCCAAACAGATACAGCTTCCTTTTCACTAACAGACGTATGGAAATTTGCTGCAACTGGTATTCCATCCTGGAAATTATCTGCAACTGTTGGATGCTCACCAAGTGCTGACTCATAGAATCCATAGTCCCACCAAGAAATAAAGGCAGGTCTTTCATTAGGATCATCAATATCAGTATCTTGTTCACTTAACCATTCGAAAG
>CAZHIY010000311.1:0-2724 GCA_964533085.1 uncultured Thermoplasmatales archaeon
CCTCCAGGGGGGCAGCCAGGTGATCGTCCGGTTCAAGAACGGCTACGGCGCGATTATTTCGCAGGATCGGCTGCTGGAAGGGATTTATGAGATTGCGCCCCTCCGGTTTCATGGGCCCGGGCCGGATGACTATGCCTTCTATTTCCGCTCCCACGTGCCCGACTTGACCTGGTCCTCCGAGCCCGACGAGATTGTCGGCGTTTGCGAGCAGATTTCCCGGTTGCGCCCGCCCGGCCAGGTTTAGGCGGGCCTGCCCTGCCGAGGGCTTCCGGCCGGCCCCTTTGAGGGCCTCGTCCGTGGGCCTCTCTTCCCAGTTGTCCAGGCTTTCTCTCCCCGGTTATCCGGCGTCTGCGGTTAGCCCTGGTCCTCACCCGTGCATATATTCCGGTCTCCCAGTGATGCCAAAAGGGGCTCAATCAGATAATCTTAATATGCGAGAAACGCCTTGAGCCCAGCATTACCACCGGCAGTCGTGGGCCTGGCCTGACCCAGGGGGATCGGTCCGCGCCCCACGGCCAAGCCTATCTCAAAGGGGGTTATCATGGAATCCGGGTTAAGTCTGAGGCGGGTACTCTCCGGCCTCCCGGCGGCGGCCCTGTTCGCCCTCATGCTCACTCTGGTCGCCATACCCGCCATCTCGGCCGAATCCTTGCCGGTAAAGGATCCGGCCACGGCGGGATTGAAAGCCATCCAAGGCCAAATCAGCAACCTCATCGATATCGAGCAGATCTATGCCGGGGTCAAAGATGGCGACGACCAGGGCTTGTTCCTGGACCTGAGCGGCATCACTACCCTTCTGGATGGGACGCCCGTGGATCCGGAAAAAATCTACGGCAGCATTTACGTGGGCCCGTATCCCATGGAGGCCAGGTATACCGATTACGATCTGAAACGGTTCCGGAGAGAGTCCGCCCTCAAGAATGGTAAAGGCAGGCTGGCTTTGGCCTATCTGCTCAAGGCCCCCCATAACAGCGAGGGCTGGACCGACGCCGGGGTGGTGGCCCTGCGGGTGGCCCTGGCCCTGGAGATGCCCGGCCAGGACCGGAAACTGGGCGTCTATGATACTTTTGTGCGGTTCCAGAAAATCGGCAACGTCTTCACCAAGCGGCCCGCCATCATCGAAGGGCCGCTGGTGCATCTGGTCCGGAGCGATGACCCTGGCCGGCTAACCATCTCTTTTAAGACCGGGGAAGAGGCGGCGGGCAAAGTGGTCCCGGCGGACGGCCGGGAATTTCCGGACGCCGGGCCGATTCGCCGGCATGAAATCGCGGTCACGGGACTCAAGCCGGGGAAAACCTACCGCTACCGGGTGGCCCTGGATGATTATCAGACCCGGTGGTACACGGTGCGCACTGCGCCCCCGCCGGGGGCGGCGGCCGTCACCTTCGCCTACCTGGGGGACAGCCGGGAGGGAGTCGGGGGAGGAGAGAAGAATTTCATGGGCCTAAATCTGGAGGCCCTGAAATACGCCATGCGCTTTGCCTATCGGCAGGGAGCCGACCTGCTCCTCATGGCCGGGGACCTGGCCAACGGCTTTACCACCAGCCCGGAGGATTTCCGGACCCAGCTCTCTGCCTGGAAACAGGCGGCGGCGGGTTTCTGGCATGAGCGGCCGGTATACGCCGCCATGGGCAACCACGAAGCCCTGCTGAAAAAGTTTGACGGCGGCTGCCAAGCTGGTCTGGAGCTGGACAACTGGCCTTACGGGGAGGCCAGCAGCGAAGCGGTGTTCGCCCAGGAATTTATCAATCCGGAAAACGGCCCGGCCCCGGCCGACCTCCGGCGCCCCCCCTATAAGAGAAACGTTTACGCCTTCCAGTACGGCCCGGTGAGATTCATCGCCTTCAACAACACCTACTGGGTGAACTGGCAACGGGACTCCTGGGAGGGCGTGAAGCAGTACGGCGGCTGCCCGGAAGGCTACGTTATGCCGGACCAATTAGACTGGATCAAACGCGAGGTGGCCAAGGCCGAAAACGACCCCACCGTGAAGTACATAATCCTGTTCGCCCACGAGCCGTTGCTGCCCAACGGGGGCCATCTTCGGGACTCCATGTGGTACCAGGGGGACAACCGCGTCAGGGCCTACGTGGTGGACAAGAATGGCGGGTCCACGGCCGCGGGTCCCGGCATCATCGAGATGCGGAACGAACTGATCCGGCTGGCCTGCCGGAGCAAAAAGGTGGCGGCGGTGCTGGGGTCTCACGAGCACGCCTATCACCGGACCCTGGTTACCAAACAGGTCCCGCTGGGGGACCCGGCCAAAGATGGGGCGAACCGCGACGGCAGGATCTGCGGCGATGGGGGACCGTGCTCGCCGCTGCCGGACCTTACCTACCCCACCTGGTTTATCACCTCCGGCGGGGCCGGGGCCCCTTACTATTCGGAGGTGCCCACCCCCTGGAACCGGTACTGGGAGAAACGGGCCGGGGCGGCCCGGGGACCCGGGTATTTCTATTCCTCCCAGGAAAACCTGGTGATCTTCAAGGCGAACCGCCAGAGGATCTCTATGACGGTCTACAACGCCTCGGGGCAGGTGATGGACCGGATCGACAACCTGATGGCGGTGAAGAAACCGCGCAAGTAACCTGGGGAGGCGGCCTGGCGCCGGGCTCGCCGCCGGCGCGGCTGATTGATTGCGATTGGCTATCAGTCCCCGGCGGCCACCTTGATACGGACGTCCAGGGCCAGGAGGCCGGGGCGGCCCGGGAAGACGCGGACCGG
>CAZHIY010000312.1:0-2720 GCA_964533085.1 uncultured Thermoplasmatales archaeon
GCGCTCTTTGCGGAGATGGACAAAGTCATTGTCGGCCAGCGTTATATGCTCGAGCGAATGTTAATAGGGCTGCTGGCCAACGGGCACATTTTGCTGGAAGGCGTGCCGGGTCTGGCCAAAACTATGGCCGTAACGATTCTGTCTCGTGCAATCAATGCTGATTTCAAGCGTATTCAGTTTACGCCCGACCTGCTGCCGGCCGACCTGATCGGCACGCAAATCTATCGCCAATCCGATGGAGATTTCCACACGCGTAAAGGTCCGATTTTTGCCAATATTATATTAGCCGACGAAATCAACAGGGCGCCGGCCAAGGTACAAAGCGCCCTGCTCGAAGCCATGCAGGAAAGACAAGTTACCATTGGCGATGAAACCTTTCCCGTACCCAGTCCGTTTCTGGTGCTGGCGACTCAGAATCCGATCGAGCAGGAAGGAACATACCCGCTGCCGGAGGCACAATTGGACCGCTTTATGCTCAAGCTCAAAATCGACTATCCCAACAAAGACGAGGAGCGGCAAATCCTCGACAGAATGGCTGCAACGGATATCAAATTCGATATCAAAGCAGTTATCAGTCTCGAAGATATTTCCCAGGTCAGAAATGTCGTCGATGAGATATACATCGACGAGAAGATAAAAGATTACATCGTTGATATCGTCTGCGCCACGCGGGAGCCGGATAAGTACGGCATAGAAATGGCCAATTTCATAAACTACGGTGCCTCACCGAGGGCAACAATTTATCTTGCCGTCGCCGCCAAAGCACACGCATTCGTCCAGCAAAGGGGTTACGTCACCCCGCAGGACGTCAAGAGCATCGGCCCCGATGTTCTGCGTCACAGAGTGATTGTCAGCTACGAAGCCGAGGCCGAAGACAAAACAAGCGAAGATATCATCAAAACAATTTTCGACAACATTGAAGTTCCGTAAGAATAGCTGCAGCAAACTTGTTTAAACGCGATGATACCGAAGGAACTAATAAAAAAGATAAGGCAGATTCAGATTTACACGTCTCGTGCGGTGAACGCCAGCTTCGCGGGCCAGTACGAAAGCGTTTTCAAGGGCCGGGGGATGCAGTTCGACGAAGTACGCGAGTACACGCCGGGCGACGACATCCGCACAATCGACTGGAACGTGACGGCACGAACGGGCAAGCCGTACATCAAACGCTTTGTCGAAGAACGCGAAATGACGGTCGTGTTTGCCGTCGATTTAAGTGCTTCGGGTGACTTCGGAACCATCAACAAAATGAAAAACGAGCTGGCAGCCGAATTCTGTGCCGTGCTGGCATTCGCCGCGGCCAAAAATAACGATAAGGTCGGCCTGCTGATTTTCACCGACCGCATCGAGCTTTACATCCCGCCCAAGAAGGGAATAAGCCACATGCTCAGACTGATTCGCGAGCTGCTTTATTTCCAAATGCCCAAGCGTCGGACCAATATTCCCCAGGCCCTGGATTACCTCGCCAGGGTAATACGCAAAAGAGCGACCGTGTTTCTCGTGTCCGATTTTATAGAAACCGGTTTCAAAAAGCCTCTGAGCCTTCTGAACAAACGTCACGATGTCATCGCCGTTTCGGTGCGCGACCGGGCCGAGATCGCACTTCCCGGAGTTGGACTAATCGAATTTACCGATGCCGAAACCGGGCAGATTATCCTCGTCGATACTTCCAGCAGAAAATTCAGAAAACAATACAGCGGCACAAGCGCTCAGCGTTTCGATGAACTTAAAAATATGCTTCGAACAATTAATGTCGACTGCATTGACATAAACACGGACAAGCCGTATGTGCAGGACCTGGTTCGTTTTTTCCACATGCGGCATCGACGGCATTAAAAGGCTATTGGAGTAAAAATTATGGCAGAGAAATTGAATTTTTCGCTCCCCGAGAAAAAACAGCGAAGTACCGCATTGAATTGGATCTTGATATTGCTGCTATTGATCTTAATCGGCTTAACCACGGCTAATCTCCTGCTGAATCCGTCTAACTGGCAACAAACACCCGACGTTGTAGGCTCATCTTCCTCTCCGGAGCAAATCAAGCAATTAGCAGCCAAGCTCGCTCAGCGTAACCTGTATTTGCGAGCAGCGAAAGTGTGGGAAGATTATCTCGCGGCCGGAAAACCGGCCGATGCTGAACGGGCCAGGATATTATTTCAGATTGGTACCCTTTTGGAAAAGGGGAATCTATACGATCAGGCTATTGAGTATTTCTATCGCAGCGAGGGAGCAGCAGAACTTAAAGAACTCAAACCACAAATCAGCGCTCATATTAAGGACTGTTTCGAGAAACTCGGTAAATTTTCTGCACTGCGATATGAATTGATGGATCGAACAAGTCTCAAAGCGGCTCCATCGGCGGGCGCCAAAATCGTCGCCGAAATAGGCGCCGAGAAAATAACCGAAGCCGACCTTGATAGCTTCATCGAGAGCGACATTGAGAACCAGCTTGAGCCAATGGCACCGTTTATGACGCCGGAGCAGTTCGGCGAACAAAAAAAGAAGATGCTCGAACAGTATAAAAATCCGCAGGCCAAGCAGCAGTACCTGCAGGGATGGCTCGCACAGGAGGTTCTATACCGGCAGGCCCTCGAAGAAAATCTGGCGGAAAAACCAGAGGCCAAAAAGCTGATCGACCATTTAACACGCGGCGCTCTGAGCCAGCTTTTGATGAACAAGGAGCTTGTAAGCAAAATCAACATTACCCAGACCGACGTTCA
>CAZHIY010000313.1:0-2704 GCA_964533085.1 uncultured Thermoplasmatales archaeon
AAATCGACAGAGATTTAGGGAGGAATGGTGGTCTTAACCGATGACACATGAATTCTATTTTTTTAAGCCATTCAATTATTTCTTTGTTGTTAATAAAAAAATCCCAAATTTCTAAAAATCTTTTCTTGTGGAAAATTAATTCTTCTTCTTTTAAAGGGCATTTTGATCCTTTTAATATTATTAATTCGTCTTTTTCATTAATTCTGGGGAAATATGGATAGCTTCTACAATCTAATGGTTTAAATTCATCTTCTTTACAAGGTCTTAAACAAATTGCTTTTTTACCCCCAAAATAGTTGTTATCAATTATTTCTATATGATCCTTGTTTAATTTATTTGTTTCAAACTCTCCAGGGTAAAGAACAATATAATTATTATCAAATTTACAGCATTTACATTTACATTGAGAGATATAATTTTCACAGTCTTTAATTATTCCAAAATTTTGAATTGGATTATCTATTACATTTATTAAATGAATTTTTTTTATTTTTATTCCTCTCCATACCAGATATGAATGTAAAGTACTTAAAAGATATATGTAGATTTATCACATATTGTCGAAATCAAAATAATCTGTAATTTTTATACGACTTTTAGGGTAAATCTGATTAAGGGAGAAAATTTATAACATATTAGAGAATAACCGCAAACTTGTGTGTTTAGCTATACCGGGTAAAATTGTTGAAATAAATAAAGACAAAGAACATGCGGTAGTAGATTATGGGGATGGAACTAAACGTAAGGCTAATGTTACTCTTGTTAATGTAAAAATTGGTGATTACGTACTAGTTCATGCAGGTTTTGCAATAGAAGTTTTAAATGAAAAAGAAGCAAAAGAAACACTTGATCTTTTTAGAGAAATGCTTTCTGCAGAGGAGGACATCTAGTGTTTTCTTTACGTGATAAGAAACTTGCAGACGAAATCGTATCTAAAATCAAAAAATTAAATGTTAAACTAAAATTCATGCATGTATGTGGTACACATCAGGATACTCTTGTTAAAAATGGTTTAGATGTTTTACTGAAAGATTGTGGAATTGAGATAGGGCAAGGCCCAGGTTGTCCAGTTTGTGTTACAACTCCTAAAGAAATAGAAGAAATGCTACTTCTTGCTAGAAAAGGAAAGACCGTTACAACATTTGGAGATATGATAAATGTACCCGGTGAAACCGAGTCTTTACGTAGCATTCGATCTGAAGGTTGTGATGTAAGAACGGTATACGGTATCGAGGATGCATTAGAAATTGCTATAAAAAATCCAGAAAAAGAAATTGTTTTTATGGCTGTTGGTTTTGAAACAACAGCACCAACTACTGCAACAGTAATACTCAATGAAAATCCACCAGATAATTTTTCTATTCTATCTTGTCATCGAACAATTCCTGAGGCATTAAAAGCTATCATTGAAATGGGTGAAATAAAGCTAGATGGACTTATTGAACCGGGTCATGTTTCCACAATTATTGGATCAAAACCTTATGAGTTCCTCTCAAAAGATTATAATGTCCCCCAAGTCATAGCTGGATTTGAGCCAATCGATATTTTAATGGGTTCATGGATGCTTGTTCAGCAAATAGAGAAAGATAAGGCTTTTGTTCAGAACGAATACAAAAGAGTTGTCCGTGAGGAAGGAAATGTTAAAGCTCAGCAGGCAATAAAAAAGGTCTTTGATTCAGTAGATTTACAATGGCGAGGTTTTCCAATTATTCCAAAATCAGGTCTTGTTTTAAATGATAAATTTGAGAGATATGACGCCCGTAAGAAATATAAAGATGATCTAGAGGAATTAAAAGATAAGGAGTTTTTTGAGCATAAAGGTTGTCGATGTGGAGAACTGCTACGGGGACTTGCAACACCTAGAGAATGCCCTTTATTTGGTCAGGCTTGTACACCGGAAACTCCAGTTGGCCCGTGTATGGTAAGTATTGAAGGCAGTTGTAATATTGAATACCGATATTCAGAGAAATAATTGGTTGTCAGTATGAATTATAATGATATTATAAATAAGTTAAAATCAATGAGTGAACCTAAAAATGTTGAGGGGATGGCCCACTATGGAATTAATCCAAAAAATAACCTTGGCATTTCAATCTACAAATTAAGACCTCTGGCAAAAAAGATAGGTAAGAATCACAATCTTTCCTTAAAACTATGGAATTCTGGTATTCATGATGCAAGGTTACTTGCAGTATTTGTTGAGGATCCTTTACAAGTTACAGAGGAACAAATGGACTTGTGGGTAAAAGATTTTGATTCTTGGGATTTATGTGACCAAGCATGTACTAGTCTTTTTGATTTAACACCATATGCATGGAAAAAGGTTTATGAATGGGCAGAGCGTGATGAGGAATTTGTTAAGCGTGCGGCTTTTTCAATTATTGCAGGTCTTGCGGTTCATGATAAAAAAGCATTGGACATAAAATTTGAAGAGTTATTTAAAATAATAAAAAAAGCATCAACAGATGAGCGTAACTATGTTAAAAAAGCTGTAAATTGGGCTTTGAGAAACATCGGCAAAAGAAATCTTGTATTAAATAAAAAAGCAATAAGCATAGCAAAAGAGCTCAAAAAAATAAATTCAAAATCAGCAAAATGGATTGCAAATGATGCTATTCGGGAACTCACCAGCAGTAAGATTCAAGAAAGAGTGAAATAAGGGCTCTGCCCTTATAATCCCATTCCGCCTTCGCTACCTCGGCAC
>CAZHIY010000314.1:0-2698 GCA_964533085.1 uncultured Thermoplasmatales archaeon
TTCATATGAATGAGGACTTTGGACTTTATGAGGCATGCAGAGGAATTTTTCAAATTCTACAGGTCTGTGTTTAATCCAACTAGTATATGCTTGTCTGATATGAAGGCAGGATTGGGCTATCATAAGTCCATCAAGATATTTATATCTGTTTTTTAGTCCCTGAGCAAGGCAATCACGGCAGAATGGACAAAACATAGCAAAAATATGAGGTTCTGTAACATCCTGTGGTTCATGACTTCCTAAAACTCTTACGGGTAATACACCTGCAGCATACAATATCTCTTCAGGAACGTATGTGCAAAAATAACCCATTACTTTTCTACCGGACTTCTCTTTCCATTTTTTAGCATAATCATGCCGGTTTTTTTCTAATTCTTTAAATTGTTCAATTAATTCTATTTTATTACCCCCCTTTTTTTTTTATATAAGTTATCAATTTCACTTGTATTCAAGATTTATAAAATTACTCTTATCAAATCCAATAGATTTGAAAAAAGCTATTAAATCTCCACTATCCCATTTGACTGTTGTATATATCTCCTTTATAACTTCATCCTTGAAATATTTAATTAAAGCATTCCCAAGAGTCTTACCTATACCTTTTCCCATAAATTTAGGATCTACTTCTATCATTTCAATCCAACCAGATCGCTCTAATCCAAATCCCCACTCCTTTATACAACCAATTATAAAACCTACAACTTTTTTTTCTTTTTCAGCAACAAGACACGTTTTAGGACACTTTTTAATAAAAGATAAAAAAAGATCTTCTATAGCATAATTCATTCCTTGACCTAGACCTTGTCTGATTACCTTTTGGTGAATATCAGCTGCTTGTCCAATATCATTTTCTTTCATAGATCTCACAGTAATTTCTGTCAAATTAACACCTCAATCAATCCTGATAATTTTGACTTTTTTATCAATCCAATCTGGCGGAAGATATATACGGCCGCTATTACCACATTTCTTAACAATTTTCTCAAGCATTTCTTGACCATACACTTCAAATTTTGCTGGATTTACCATAAAAAACCCCATAGCTACATTATAGCTATAATAAATCTATATATAAATATTTTCTTAAACCGTTTTTTTTTTAATTGATTTAGTTTTAAAATGTATTATATTTAAAAAAATTATAAATAGTAGTCAAGTTTATCAAATAGAAAAGTCCTACCTTGGGACTTATATTTTACACTATAACCTTCTTTTTTAAAGAAATTTTTTGCATATAACAGCCTTTTGTTAATCTCATCCATATGGATTTTTGGTTCTAAATTTGCGGCTTCAGAGCCGGTTTTGGATGAGAAAGGCATAAGTTGACCAGCACTAAATTTACAATCCTTAATAAAAGCTAAGGTTTGTTTAAATTCATCTTCTGTCTCAGTTGGAAATCCTACAATAATATGAGTATGCAATGATAATTTTGGAAATACTGTCTTTAATCTGATAAGAGCATCTTTTATTTTTTCCTTATCATGGAAACGATTCATAAGTTTAAGAATGCGATCACTACCACATTGTACTGGAACACCAATTCGAATAATTTTTCCTCTTTTGATAATTTCTTCAAAATGATCGATATATTTTATTAACCAACGTGGACTAAGATTCGCAATGGATATGAAATAATCACCAGGGATCTTAGTCATTTTATCTAATAACTCTGAAAAGCTAGAACCAATATCTGTTCCATATGCACCGATATCATCAGCATTCATCATAAAATGCTTATGACCATTTTTCAAACCAAATCGAAATTCCTCCAATACTTTATCTATTGGTTTACTTTTATGGGGACCAATTGCCTTTCTTATTCCACAATAAGAACAATTGCTATTACAACCCCACGAAATCCTCATACGATACATTGGTTCGTCTACTAAAATACTATAGAAAAAAGAATGTTTACCATAAACACTTTTAAATATTTGAGTTTGAAAGAAGAGCAGAGATCTTTCTAACCAACCTATTTTTCCTATAAAATTTTTTAGAGCTCCAATCAGATTACCTTCATTTAAGTTATGGTATGATACATTCGCATCATCTATATCTCTAAATTTAACTGCATTTTCTGGGAATAGTTCATCCATCTTATCTGGATCTTTGTCTAAATCTTTAGTATTTATTATTCTTCCATGAAAAACAGAACCTAGTTTTTCCTTTTCAATTTCAGGTAAGCAGCCACCAACAATTAATTCTGCATCATATTTTTGAAATTCCTTAACCATACGCAAGGACTCATCTGCAAGATGATCAAATGCTCCACATGTTAAGAAAAAAATAATATCTGCATCCTTTGGCTTATTAACAACTTTGTAGTTATTTCTAGAAAAATATTTAGAAATTCTGGTTGCGTCTAAATACCTTAATTTACAAGAATGAGTATGAATGAATATCTTTTTCGTTTTTTCATGCCTCCCGTAAGCAAAGGTTTAGTAATGCCCTAATTAGTATTTTTAATTTAAATGTTTGGTTAAAAATATAATTTACAATAATACCTGACCAAAATTTTAACATGGTTTAAGAAAGAGTAAATATCTAAAAATGATTTTTATGGTAAAAATGTCTATTATTAAAAATTTTTAAAATTGAATTTTTGAATGTTCAACAATTTTAAAGTTCCACCAAAAAATAAAATGTATTTGTATAGCTTAAGATAAGCACAGTTCTTTTCGTAAAAGTTTTTCCAATT
>CAZHIY010000315.1:0-2684 GCA_964533085.1 uncultured Thermoplasmatales archaeon
TTGTGCAAGGATTTTTCGGTTTATACAAAAGTAGGCGAGTTAGCTAAACAAATACCTAATGTTTAGTGTTTTAAGTATTTCTATTTCTTTTCCGAGGTTGATATCTAACGTCGGTTCTCCATCAGCTACAAAGGTTATATAATCAATTGTCTCTCCTCGTACTTTTGCTTCTTTTATTTTTTTATCAACAGCATGTTTGATTTCATTTGGTTTATAGAAAGGTTTCCTTTTTACAGTTTGATTATTGGTCCTTCCAAGCTGACAATAGATACAAGAATATGTACAGACTTTCGATGGAATATTATTTATTCCTAAACTCTGACCTAATCGTCTTGATGGAACAGGGCCAAAAGCAATCAACTTTTCATCATATTTCATTTCTCAATCTCACCAAAGCAGCCACGACGATAATTCATTCTATCAAATTGTTTACAACATTCACCTTCACATTTAACCTGACCGCATTTTGCACATTTTAAATTCTTTTGTGCTTTCATTTTCTTGTAGATATTTTATCATTTTCATCTTTCATTTTTTTTATAATATCCATAAGAATAAAACGAGGGCAGAGTTGTTTTCCACAGTAACAATAGAGATATACATCTGTTTTTTCAGATAATTTCTTAATTTCTTTTAATTTATGAATTAACTTTGGATTAGACATGATTTTTTTTCTATATCTTTTTTCAAAGTTTGTTTGTCCCCATGCTCTTCTCCTTGCTTCTGATACAGTTTTACCTTTTTTTATCAATTCCCATTTGAGTTCATTAAAATCCGAGAGCAAATCCTCCGATGGTGCAAAAATACTTGGATACCCCACTTCCACTTTAATTGCATCTTCAGGGAGCGTCTTTAACTTTGCAACATACGATTCGTTTAACATTAATCTATCCACCACTCAATCCATGAATCTCACATTTTTTTTATATCATCTATCATTATATTTTTACTTATTTTTCAATTACTTTTTTCTTAACCAAATTTTATATATCAAAAGATTTCCTCTTACTTATTTATTAATTATACTTACCATAATACTTTTTCTGAATTTTTATTACTAGCTTTCATTTTTGCTGAAATTACAAATAAAAGGAAATATTTTTTCAGATGAAAAGATTTTACAAAGTCTACATATTTCTGAAACAATAGCCACATCTCCATTTTCAATGATTCGTTTTACTGATTTACTAATTTCTTTACAAACTTCCTTATCAGTTATATCCCTCTTTGCTCTTTTTCTAGATATGTATTGAGACACTGCAGCAACCGAAACTCCTAATTTCTTAGCTGTTTCCTTTTGGCTTAGACCATAGTCTTTAACCATTCTTACTGCAATTTCCTTTCTTATACTGGGCAACCCACACCATAATATATATTCGCATGGTGTTTGTTTCATTTTTTAACATTATCCTTGGCCGTTCTAATAATACTCAACGGCCAAATCTCAAATCTCACTTGCATTAAAACCAGATATTGATTTTGATTCTTTAATTAATCTTTTTACATTCTCCATACTTCTTTATACTACTCCTTTCTTCAAGTATCATCTCCAAATAGTTTTTATCATATTTATTATATTTAATCTAACGTTTCATTTTTTATTAAAATCTCCTATATTCTTAATTTTTCATCTTTTTTTTTATAACAATGTCCAACACTCCATTTTTAAAAGTTGCTTCTGCTGTTTCTGCATTAACTTCATAGGGCAATTTAAGCATTTTATTATACTTTATTAAAGAGCTGTCGATTATTATTTCAAGGGAATTTGCTGTTATATAAAGATCAATATTATTCTTTTCAACAGTAGGTATCTCAACCGTGACTGTAACATCCGCATCCCTTTCCATGATATCAATCAATTGCGCATTTTCTATAAAATTCATTAGTTCTTTATTTTCAGTTTTTAAGGTATAATAATTAATTTCTTTTTTAACTGGGTTCCAAACAGGTAAAACGTTTGTGTTTGAGTCGTAGGTTAACTGTTTACTAACTCCCAATTTTCGTCGCAATATTTTCTGAAGTCTCTCTATAAAATAAAGGTCTTCGATCATACTTTGCATTTCATGAAATATGCATTTGTAAAAGTCCTCATTAAAAAAATCATAAGAACTTTTTTGCCGTTTTTTTTTCATAATCTTCACTTTTTTCTATTAATACTATGATGGTTCAGAATTCAACAATTCAAACAGATTAAAGAAATATACTGGATTCTCATGAGCATTTTTATCACCACCAGCAAAACTAACCAATATATCACCAGTCTCTGGACAGGCGACCCATTGATGTAACGGAACATACACCTCTAATCTTTGTATTATGTAGAATCTAATATCTGTCTTACCAAGATATACATCACGAAGCATACCCATAGAATTGTTTAATTCAATATTGCCTAATAATTTATCAATTTCTTTACTTAAAGCTCTATAATGTAACCAGGAAATGGAAGATGAGAAAATGGATTTATAACCTATAGGATTTTTATTTAAAAACATCATGATAAGTGGGAAAAAACTTGGATTATAATGATCTCTTTGGATCTCTGCTAAGTCAGGATTGAGAAAAATATTTGTTCTTCTGACAACATGGTCAATTGCCCAGAAGGGGCAGATTGATTCAACAGGATCATCCCATGTTCCATAATATGAAAGGGTTAGAGACTGTTCAACAGCATAAGCGATATC
>CAZHIY010000316.1:0-2681 GCA_964533085.1 uncultured Thermoplasmatales archaeon
AATTTTAAATATAATTTACGAAAAATTATAGCATTATAATTGAAAATTTATCAAGGTTAGAAAATGAGGTGATAATATTGTTAAGTACAAAAGTCAATCAAAACTTAAAGAATAAAAAAACAGCATGGGAAATTATTCAAGATATTCCTAATACGGTTGAGCAAAGAAGAATTGATAGAGAAATTGCAGCAATTGAAAGAAAATATGAAGAAACTAGGGTAAATAAACAAAAATATACTAAAAAAAATGTTATGAAAAAAACAAGTTTTACTAATAGATTTTATGAAAAAGATTTTGGTTTTAATGCTGGTAAAATATGGACTGCACTAAATGTATATGGACCATTAAATAAATCTACAATTGTTAAGAACACAAAACTATCATTAAATGATTTTTTTATAGGTATTGGTTGGCTTGCCCGGGAAAATAAAATTTCTAAAGAGATGAATTTTTATAAATTAGGATATACAAATCTAACATATGAAATTGGGGAAAATGCTGGAAAGATATGGAGATTACTTGATTCGCAAGGACAGGCAGATATTTCAACTATAACTAAGGTAACAGATATGAAAATTGAAGATATATATTCTGCAATTGGTTGGTTATCACGGGAAAATAAAATAAGATTCTTGTGTAAAGAGAAACAATTAATGTATGAACTAACCTAATACAAGTATAATTAATCCAATCTTTTATTAGCTAGTTTATGATAAAAATATCAAATTTTTTTTACTTATAGTAAATTACAAAAATACAGAGTGTATTTCAATCCTGATTTTGCGGGTGTGATCTAGGAGTTATTGACAGATCCTTTTCTCCGCTATTTTCGACGAGAAAAGTGACGAGAATCTCCGCGATATTTTCCACGGACTCTATAAAAAACTTCTTTTTTCTTTTATACTTCTAACAAAATAATCTATTATCAATATTTTTATTATAATTTATCTTGTTGTATGTTAAATTAAAAATCAGTAATCTTTTCAGAGTTGGAAATCGATCCAAAAATCTCTGTAACATCACATTGATTATTACTTTGTTTCTAAACATTGTTAGCTTAAAACATCTATTATTTTTTTTAAAATTTGTAAATGCAGAATAGCAAAGTATATTTTTATATTAAATATCTATGGTAATTAGATGATTAATTATTTATCTGAAAAAGAAATAATTGAACTCAACAAATATTCATTACAAGCCACGGATGAAATGAACGAGTTTTATATCATGCAACATGATGATATTAGATTTCTAATAAATTTTGTTAAAAAGAAATTTGAAAATGATTTACTACAAATGGCATTAGGGTACTGTATTTCTATTATTGTATTACATCCATTTAAGAATGGAAATCATAGGACATCGCTTCTTAGTGCTGAAAGATTTTTACTAAAAAATAATTATATTCTATTATCATCAAATAAAGAGAAAATAGAATTCGAAAAATAGAGGATAAAATACGAAGAAGAAAACGATTTAGAAAGAGAATTTTTTAAAACTACAATTATTGAAGATTTTAAGTTAAAAACAGCAGAAATCAGGAAAATAATGAATTCACGATACGGAAAAGAAACACTAAAATGGATAAAAAACAACTACAAAAAAATATAATTAATGGGCTTTAGCACAATACTTCAAATATTCTAATTTTTCCTGAACAAATAAACGTATATCTGATTTATCTATTATGGGTATATGTTTCTTTTTCATTATACTCTCAAAGAGTATTATGTTGATATCTATTACTTATATTTTTCCATCATCTCAAAATTGATAACGATCTTTCCATTAATGGAAAAACATTCAAAAACCGTAAAAATAACGAATTATATGATAACTTGTTTTTTTGTATTATTCTTGTTAAAACTAATTTTATAAAAGATAGCAAAATACTAAAATAAATAGTGTATTTCCTTCCTGGTTTAGGTATTGTAATCTAATTTAGATAATTCCAAATAAATAGAATGAAGGATAAAAATATTTAAATTCAATATAATTATAGATGTTATGTTGCAATATTATGTATTAAATGATACGTTTGTAACATTGCGGGTGTGATCTAGGGGTTATGATTAGGGCCTTCCAAGCCCTCAGCACGGGTTCAATTCCCGTCGCCCGCACTAAAACTAATTTGCAGGGGTAGCCAAGCTTGGCCAACGGCGCAGGACTTAAGATCTAATTATTAGATAAGGGTTCGATGAGACATCCTGTCTCGAAGGAGTCCAAGGGTTCAAATCCCTTCCCCTGCACTATTTTACCGGTAAAATTTATATACTTCTAAAACTATTCGTTTTTTGATTAAATGACACATGGTAAGAGTTATAAATCAAGTATGAAAGAGGCAAAGCAACGATTGATCTATTTATATCTTCCTTCACTTGAAAAAAGGGATGAATTAAAAATATTGGCAGAAAAAGCAAAAATGCCGCTTTCAAAATTTATTGTTGAACACGTAGAAAATTCCCTCCAACAAGAGCAAGACAAGGACGAATTTACATCAAGATTAGATCTCATGAATGATCTGAAAAAGATAAAGGAAGAAAACAATGATTTACACAAAAAAATAAAGATGCTTGAAACACTAGTAGATAGATTGGAGGAAGAACTGCGAGGGCATCGATTAAAGCCATTCTTAGAGGAAGAATTTTAGAAGATTTTCATAGGGACTTATATTGGACAAA
>CAZHIY010000317.1:0-2674 GCA_964533085.1 uncultured Thermoplasmatales archaeon
TGATGGAGGTAGTACCTGGGAAATGCAAGATACTGGTACTGGTGATTTAGAACATATTCTTTATGATATCTGGTTTATCGAAGGAACAGAGCAGGGATGGGCTGCAGGTGGAACCTGGTATCCTTTTGAAGCAGTTATGTTACATACCGAGAATGGTGGTGGACCATCAGTTGACCCAGAGCTTTCATACACACCTACATCTTATGATTTTGGAGAGATGTACCAAGGATTTACTGAAAGTATAAATGTCACTGTTTGGAATAGTGGTACAGGAGTTTTGGCGTATTATCTACAACCAGACTGTACATGGATCACTGTGGAACCAGATGAAGGTTTTTCCTCAGGTGAAGAAGATACTGTATCAGTTATTATTTATACTGGGGGAATGCAGCCAGGAGATTATGAATGTACCATTACAATCTATTCTAATGATGGAACTGCTACTTTTCCGGTTCATGTAACAATTATTGAATCAGAACAGGAACTATCATATGATCCTCACGAATATGACTTTGGAGACGTACCTCAATATTCTCTGGTGACTACTAATCTAAGCATTTGGAATAGCGGTACAGGTACAATGTATTATTGGATTGATGATAGCTATACTTTTTGTGTGGTTGAACCTTGGTCAGGTTCTTCTCAAGGAGAGGTTAATAATCATACAATTATGTGTTTTACTTCTGGTTTAGAATTAGGTCCTAATCAATGTGAATTAACTATTTATTCTAGTGGTGGAAATGGAATCGTTACAATTTATGTTAATGTGACTCCTCATAGTGGTTTTAATTATCCTCCGATGTATTCAAATGAAGAACCTTATGATGGAGAGATGGGTGTTTCAGTTAACACAACATTGCTTTCTGTTTATATGTATGATGTTGATGGGGATATATTTGATTGGTCGATTGAAACAAGTCCAAATATCGGGTCAAGCAGTGGAAGTGGTGATAGTAATGGAACAAAAACCTGCAGTATTTCAGGACTTGAGTACGATATAACCTATACTTGGTTTGTAAATGCAACTGATCCTTCCGGTAGTGGAGATTCTACAATGGAATCTTACACATTTACTACAGAATCTCTACTGGATTATCCACCAGACGCACCTTTAATTTCTGGTCCTCGAGATGGATCTACTGATTCACCTCAGTCCTATAATTTCATGTCTACAGATAAGAATAATGATGATGTTTCTTATTATATTGATTGGGGAGATGGAATTATAACTGATTGGACAGAATATCAAGCGCAAGGTAAACCTGGATATAATGAAGATCATTCATGGTCAAAAGGCACATATACAATAAAGGCTAAGGTTAAGGATGATACTGGTCAAGAGAGTGATTGGAGCTATTTTGATGTGACTATACCTAGAGATAGATCTAGAGTATTTCATAATTTGATAGTAAGAATTTTAGAGCATTTTCCAAACCTTTTGACAATTATTAAACAGTTTGTGAAGACATAAAAACTGATAAACCAAACTTTTTATCTTTTTTTTATATTTCTCTAAAAACAAGTCATTAATATTATACTAAAATAAGTCAAACAATAATAGGGTTATGATGCGAAATTTGAACTCACTTTAATGGTAAAAAGAGCGCCTGCATCAGGATTTGAACATTGAATTTAGTGGTAAATTATACACCTGCATCGAAATTCGGTAATTGTTTGGGAACATTATATACATGTTTTCTACTGTTAAACACTTTTATCATGTTATTCCATGTTTCTCCGATCAGCCATCACGATACCTGTTAAAAATAGTATAACCGTATAAGCAGACATAACACCTATACCACCCCATAGATCTGGTTTAAAGATGGTAAAATTAATTCCTTGACCTGGACCAAAACCCCCTCCGTTTGCTGTTCCCAAAACATCTGTGATTAAACCTTCATTATGAGTTACAATAAACCAGGGATCTACTTCTGCAACTGTGAAAACAGCAGTTATAATTGGTAATATCATAAGCAAAAGAAAGAAACCAATTAGTGTGGATGTTATTGTCCTTTTCATAATGCTACTAAAGAAAAAAACAATGCTCACTACACTAGTAGAATAGAGTAATGCAAGTAAAAATGATTGAGCTATTTCTATAGAAATCCCTGATGTTCCATATATAGAGGTTATTTCCATAATTGTAATTAGGTAATATAATGAAACAATCACCCACGTAGCAATTAAGGAAGCAATGTACTTACCTATGAAGATACTCGATTTTCGTTGTGGTGTAGGAAATAAGAGCAAACCAGTTTTATTCTCAAATTCCCCAGATATAACATCCCCTGTAAATATTGCGCCAGATAGTATTATCAAAAGATTAACAAAACCTAGATTACTAGTTGCAAAACCGTTCGCAGTACTAGCATAATCCTGATCAAGAAGTGGAGGAACTGTAAAAAAAATCAGAGGTATCAGAATTGCAAGGATCAATGTTATAAGAATTCTTTTTCTTTTAATATGTTTCAACAGTTCAAATTTTATTGTAAGATACATATTTCTAAAATCATATACACTTGGAATATAGCGGTTAACATCCATTTTACATTACTCCTTTTTCTTCATTCATTATTGATACATAAAACGATTCCAAATCAGCTTTCTTTGTAGAAAATGAAACCACTTTTAAACCCTGATTAGTCAATTTTGTAAGTATCTTATTGCTGGT
>CAZHIY010000318.1:0-2668 GCA_964533085.1 uncultured Thermoplasmatales archaeon
TATATGGGGAATTTCTTAAATTCAAATGACTCTTTAGAATTTGTAAAAGATGAATTTAGAAAATATTATAAGGATAACAGTGTCGAACTTCCAGATCGTTTCGGTCGTAGAGAGTTTGCATTTGTATTATTTGAAAGAAAGGGTATGATTAGGCATCTTGGTTTTGAAAAAAGAAATCAATTTACAGATTTCTTAATAGAAAAAATACCAGGAGATATCTATTACTCCTCTGCATACTATCAAATACCTGATGCTCCTACAATGCAAGAAAAAAATTGGATGGGAGCAGAACTTATTTTTGATTTAGATTCAGATCATCTTCCTAATGCTGAAAAATCAGATTATACACAACAACTAAGAATGGTAAAAAAAGAATTTTTTAAACTAGTTGATGATTTTTTATTAAATGATTTTGGATTTGATGAGAAATATATTGAGCTTTACTTTAGTGGTGGAAGAGGATATCATTGTCATGTAAAAGATCCAAAAATACTAAATATAGACAGTAGTGAAAGAAGAGAAATAGTTGATTATATCACTGGGAGGGATTTAAAGGATTCTTTGGTTTTTCATGAGCAAGTAACTGATAGAAAAAGCTATGGGAATAGAATCTATCCGAGTGGAAAAACACTAAAAATGCCAAGACCTGATGAGCCAGGGTGGCGAGGAAGGGTAAGTAGAGGTATAATAGAAATGGTTAATGAGATTAAAAAAAGTGATGATCCTATTGAGAAACTAAAGGAATATGGAGTAAAAAAAAGCGAAGCTGAAAAACTTCTGGATGACCTTTCAGAGGAAAGGGTAAAAAGAATCAAAGAAGGACGATTAGACCAATCAAAAACAATACGTAAGTTTTTTTTAAATAGTGCTTTAAGAAAAACTGCTGTATCAATGTCTGCCGGAGAAACAGATGAACCTGTAACATGTGATATAAAACGTCTTATAAGACTACCAGCATCATTACATGGTAAAACAGGTTTTAAAGTGAAAAAAATAAAACTTGAAAACTTAATGGAATTCAATCCATTAAGAGATGCTGTTGTATTACCAGAGAATCTAGTTAAAATTGAATTAAATGAACCATTTAATATTAAAATTAAAGAAGAGGAGTTTAATCTAAAAAAGGGATTCCAGGAACTCCCAACTTATCTAGCGGTTTTTTTAATTGGAAGAAAAAAGGCAAAAATTATTCTATAAAAAAATGATGTATTGGATGCGTAAGAAATGCAAGAAGATGATATTAATTATAGAATTCTTAGAGAAATCCAACAGATGGAAAAAAATTCACCAATACTAACAGAGTTAAAATCTGGTTTTTATTTGGAAATATCAAAACACATAGATAAGCTTACAAATAGGCTTCAAAATGAATCTTCTTCACAAAAACAAACACTGTTAAATGAAGAAATTCAAAATATACAAAAAATCGCAATAAACATTTATGAACTAAGAGAAAAAAAAATATTATTTGCAGCAATTTCGAAAGCTCGAGGGGGAAATCCAGAAATTAAAAACATGATAAATATTGAAAAAAATCTTTTTGATTCCATACTAAATGTATTAAAGACAACACGTATACACTTCTTAAAAAAGGAATCATTTGAAAAAAAAACCATTGAACCTAAGGAAGAGACTGTCGAACCTACAAATTCAGAAGATATACAAAAAAGTTCAAATCCTATTGTACGAGTAACTGAAGATATGCCTGAGTTCATTGGAACAAATGAAAAAAGATATAATCTAAGAAAGAATGATATATTATCTTTACCAGATGATATGTGTGAAATGTTATATAGAAGAGGAGTTGTAAAAAAGATAAACAATTAGCTTACATTTTTATATTACCTGCTTATTACATTTCAACTCTAAAATTATATCAAGGGAGTTACATATGCAAAAACCAAGAAAAATCAAGACATACTGTCCTTCATGTAAAAAACATACTTTACATAATGTAGAAAAAGTAAAAAAGAGAAAAGCTAGCGAATTAAAACAAGGTCAAAGAAGGTTTCGCCGTGTAACGGCAGGTTATAGAGGATTTCCTAGACCAAAACCAGAAGGCAGAGAAAAAACTAGTAGAAGAATAGCATTAAAATTAACATGTACTGAATGTAAAAAGAGTTATCAGCCTCCAACGCAAAGGGCAAAAAAATTTGATATAGGTGAATAAGGTATGAAAAAACCTGAAAGTAAATTCATAAAGGTAAGATGTAAAGACTGCGAAAATGAACAAGTTCTATTTAATAAAGCAAGCACGGTAGTATCTTGCCATATTTGCGGAAGTAAATTAGCAATACCTGCTGGTGGAAAAGCAATAATAAAAGGAGAAATTTTAGAAATAATTGAGTAAATAAAGGTTTTTTATAATGATTAAAAAAGAGTACCCCGAAGAAGGAGAACTTATTGTTGGTACTGTTGTAAAAGTTCAAAATTTTGGAGCATTTATTGCACTTGATGAATATCCTGGAAAAGAGGGATTTATCCATATAGCAGAGATTGCAACAGGCTGGGTTAAAAGGATCCGGAATCATATAAAAGAAAAACAAAAAGTTGTTTGTAAGGTAATGCATATTGATAGTGCAAAAGATCATGTTGATTTGTCTTTAAAAAGAGTAAACGAACATCAAAAAAGAGATAAAATAAAGTTATGGAAAAATTAACAAAAAGA
>CAZHIY010000319.1:0-2659 GCA_964533085.1 uncultured Thermoplasmatales archaeon
GAAATCCTTTTATCTTTGACACTTCCGCTGTAGTTTCAGTCTTCCAAGATCCTGGAAGACCACATGCAATAAGAAGTGTTCCCGGTTCAAGTTCAGTTTCTATAAATTTAGTAAAAGGTTCTTTCATATCTTAACAACCTTATGATAATCACTTATATCACTTTCCCTAAATATCATCGTATATATATTATTAATCTTCTAGTCTCTCCCAATAATTAATCTAAGATATAAGAATATGCTAATGCAAAATAACGCTGAGCAATATCTCTTGATTCGGTTTTTTTATCATCAGACAAAGTAGAATCTTTCAGTACGAAACTTGTGACCTTTCCTCTCACATACGCTCTGTATATCTTGTAAAAGTTTATAAGATAGTGAATAAGTTCATTGTCCTTCTCACCTACATGGATTAGATAGGCGCTACAAAACTGTTTAGACAAACGCATACCATCATTAAACTCAAGATCCATAAGGAGAAAAGCTATGTCAGAGAGAATATCTGAGTATCTAAACCTATCATTGAACTCAATGCAGTCAAAGATGATGATTGGATCAGTGAGACAGATATGCTCCATATGAAGATCGCCATGACAATCTCTAATTTTATCGTTCTTAACTCGTTGGGCAAATAATTCCCTATTTTCTTTATAAAACTTGTAAGTCCAATTTTTTAAACCGTGGTACTGTTCTTTTGAAATAGAATCGCCAACAAATTCTGCTGTCTGTTGGAAGTTTTCGTCTGTATTGAATTTGATAACATCAAGGCTACCGAATTTATCGATTTCATTTGATTTTTGAGATAGCTTGTGAAAAGCAGCAATTGCATCAGCAATTCTCTCAATATCATTTGAAGTAATAGTACCTTTTTTAAATCTTGATTTTAGGAGATCATCATTTGATAAACGTCTCATCCTTACGGCATAGTCTACAATTTTTCCTTTTCCATTGATGGCGTGTTTTGTACCGTCAAAGGTCACAGGATAAACGCCAAGGTAAACATCCTCGGAAAAACGATTATTTAATTCAACCTCCTTGTTACAAAAAAAGTATCTTTTTTCAAGAGTTGAAAAATCTAGAAACTCAAAATTCACTGGCTTCTTGATCTTGTAGACAAATTCGTCTCCAATGAAAACAGTGGAGATGTGGGTCTGGGCTAATATGACCTTCTTGGGCATCTCAGGGTAAGCTGAAGGTTGCATTAAATCGTCGATCAGTTTTGATTTTTCCATTGAAATCCAGGAAAAGCTGATCTTTTAAAAGATTTATCTATAAAATAAGACAATAATGCTTGTTTGAACGATCAATAACCATATAACAGCAGGAATATACATCTTATACATACGCGTTGTATCGGTTTTTAAATAATCACTACTTACTACATTGCAAAGGTGTATCGGAGATATAAGATATCCAACTAATGAACTGATGAAAATTAAACTCGCAAATCCGACTATATTAAGACCTGTATACTCAAATAGTGGCTCTATAAGGAAATATGATAACGCAATTGCCCCAAAATTGTATCCCGTGATCAATCCCATTATTAAAGGGACAATAATAACTATAAATATTGGATGAAACGGCAAACCTCCAATCATTGAAGCTATTATTTCATTTGCTTCTGATGCTTCTATAATCTGCCTAAAAATCATAATTCCAATAATAGCAAAAGCAAGATTAAAAGAAAATGAACGTTTTATAATTTCATAGTATTTCTTCCAGTCTATTTTTATTAGAAAATAAAGGGAGAAAATACTAAAAACTACACCAACTATAAAAATTACTCTCTGGAAATCTTTAAGATTCTCCATTCCAATTACTGTGAAAGTTGAGAAAAATATTATATAAATAATAATTGGTAGAATAGGTGGTAGAAGAAATATTAAACCACTATATTCCTTTTTAGGTGTTGTTTTAGGAGTCGGGATTTTTTTAATGTAAAATTTCAGAAATGTTAAACCTATGATTATAAATGTAATAAATGCTGGAAAATTTGCAATTATTAATTCATAGATATCAATATTTGCAAAATCAGTACTAATAATCAACATCATTGCAGATGAAACAGGAAATATTGGAAACCAAATATGTCTGAACCAAACATTTAAGAAATTTTTTTGACTTTGATTTAATTTATATTTTTTTCCTTCTTTGTCTATTAATGGAGCTGAAAAAAGAGCACCTCCTGGAACTGGCATAAGTCCATATACTGCAGGTATTACTCCAAGAGTTCCTCCTTTGTAGAAAATAGATCTCAAGCTTTTTATCATTTTTGTTATTGCACCCGTTTCTTGCATACTTTTTGCTAGAACAAATATAAGTGTGAGAAGAATAGCTAATTCAATTGTCTGAAAGTCAAATACTTGATTATCATAATCATAAATCAATGCTTTACCAAAAGCTATTGGTATTTTTATTGGATCAATTTCTGGTAATGAAAATATTACTACAATGATTGAACCCAAGATTAAAGACAAGCCAAAATTAAATTTTTTACGAATTAAATAAATAACCACTATGAATGCAACAATTATCCCAATCAGGTTGAGCATGAATTCAACGAAACAAAACTAGGTATAATTAATTAACCATCATCTGTTATTTTTAAGAACATGGCGTCAAAATTCATTCTGAATTGAGCATAGAAAGCCATTCCTCG
>CAZHIY010000320.1:0-2604 GCA_964533085.1 uncultured Thermoplasmatales archaeon
GAATTCCTTCTTCATATTCTAACACCTTATCATTATTTAGACATCTGATATTATTATTTGAAAACAACGATAATAAACGAGAAATAAATCGTCAATTTTAAATATTGATTTTTACTACACCTAATTAGGTGTTTTTTATGAAAGATGTCGGTATAGTAAGTTATGGAGCTCATATTCCAAGGCTTAGAATCAAGTCTTCAGATATAGCAAATGCATGGGGGAAGAATCCTGAAACAATCACTAGCGGTCTTGGAGTAATTGAAAAATCTGTTCCTTCGCCGGATCAAGATGTTGCAACAATTAGTGTAGAATCTGCAAGAGCTGCTCTTGCAAGATGCAACATAGATCCTCAGGATATAGGTGCTGTTTATGTAGGTAGTGAATCTCACCCTTATGCTGTTAAACCAACTGGTACAATAGTGGGTGAAGCAATATGTGCTACACCTATATTGAAGGTTGCAGACTATGAATTTGCTTGTAAAGCTGGAACTGCTGCTATACAAACTTGTATGGCTCTTGTTAAATCAGAAATGACAGATTATTGTTTTGCAATCGGCGCTGATACATCACAGGCAGCACCGGGGGATGCTCTAGAATATGCTGCAAGTGCTGGAGGAGCAGCATTCATTATTGGAAGGGAAAAGGTTATAGCAAATATTAACGAAACTTGCTCATTTACTACCGATACTCCAGATTTCTGGAGAAGAGAGGGGCGTAAATATCCTGCTCATGGTGGTCGGTTTACTGGAGCACCTGCTTATTTTAGACATATCATTAGCAATTCTCAGAATCTGATGGAGACAGCAAATTCAAAGCCTGAGGATTATAAATATGCTGTTTTCCATCAACCTAATGGAAAATTCCCGTTAAGGGTTGCAAAGATGCTTGGTTTTACACCCGATCAGATCAAGCAGGGACTATTATGTCCAATAATAGGAAATACTTATTCTGGCTCATCAATGCTTGGCCTTGCATCAGTACTTGACATTGCAGAACCAGGTGACAGAATATTTGTAGCAAGTTATGGTTCAGGTGCAGGAAGTGATGCTTTTGATATAACCGTTACAAAATATATGAAAGAATTTCCACTTGAAAAAGCACCTTTGGTTTCTCAGTTAATAGAAAAGAAACAATATATTGATTATTCAACTTATGCTAAATATAGAAATCTTTTATATGAGGACTGATAAAATGATGAGAGAAGTAGCTATAATAGGTATTGGTGTGACAAAATTTGGTGAACTTTGGGATAAATCATTCCGTAATCTAATAGCAGAGGCAGGTTCTAAGGCATTGTTTGATTCAGGCATTAGTGGTAGTGAACTCGATGCTTTATATGTAGGTTCAATGAGTACTGGACGTTTTGTAGGTCAGGAACACGTTGGTGCTCTTGTTGCTGATTGGTCTGGTTTTGCGCATTTGCATATTCCTGCGATAAGAGTTGAAAGCGCATGTGCATCAGGAGGTCTTGCAGTAAGACAGGGCTACTTTTCTGTTGCTTCAGGTATGAATGATGTTGTAGTTGTTGGTGGTGTCGAAAAAATGACCGATGTTGTTGGTGATGAAGCAACAGATACTTTAGCAACGGGGCTTGATCAGGAATGGGAAGCTTTTTTTGGTGCAACATTTCCAGGACTTTATGCAATGATTGCCACAAGACATATGTATGATTATGGCACAACACGTGAACAGCTTGCAAAAGTAGCTGTTAAAAATCATGCGAATGGAGCACTCAACCCCTATGCTCAATTTAAAAGGGCTATTCCTTTAGAAAAAGTATTAAAATCTCCAATGACAGCATATCCTCTTACTATGCTTGATTGCTCACCAGTAAGTGATGGTGCTGCCGCAGTTGTATTATGTGCTGCTGATAAAGCCAAGAATTATACAGATAAACCAGTTAAAATTATTGGTACCGGTCAAGCATCAGACACACTTTCACTTCACGGACGCAGAGAAATTTGCACTTTTGATTCCACTGTTTTTGCTGGTAAAAAAGCTTATGAACAAGCAAAATTGCAACCTAAAGATATTGATGTTGCTGAAGTTCATGATTGTTTTACCATTGCTGAAATTTTAGCAATAGAGGACCTTGGATTTGTTGAAAAGGGTGAAGGTGGTAAAGCAATTGATGAAAAAATAACTACTCTTGATGGTAAAATCCCTGTTAATCCAAGTGGAGGTCTAAAAGCAAAAGGCCATCCTGTTGGAGCAACAGGTGTTGCTCAAATAGCTGAAATTGTTATGCAGCTTAGAGGAGACGCTGGTGAAAGACAGGTAAAGGATGCAAAAATTGGTCTTACTCATAATGTTGGAGCTGTTGGAGCATCTTGTGTTGTACATATCTTGGAGGCGATATAAAATGGCAGATGGAGCTGTACCTCGTTTTTGGAGGGAGATACCACAAAGATACAATCTAATTGGTAATCAATGTGGATCGTGTTCTAAAATATACTTTCCACCTCGTGAATCCTGCCCGTATTGTAGAAGAAAAAGTATGGGGCAAATGAAGGAATTGAAATTAAAAGGTCAAGGAGAGGTATTGACTTATTCGATTATTTATAATGCTCCTGAGCATTTTGAAGGACAAACTCCTTATCCGAT
>CAZHIY010000321.1:0-445 GCA_964533085.1 uncultured Thermoplasmatales archaeon
TCTGCTATGCTATTATAACACTTTCTTAGATATAAAGCAGATATAATTGCTAATATCCAACCAACAATTAATGCTACAATAGCACCTACAATCATATCTCCAAATAAATTCCAAAATGTATTAAAATCTGTAATTTCTGAAGGTTGCATTTTAGAAATTTCAGTAATCCATGAAAATCCACCAGCGGCTCCAAAAGCAATTATCATGATTACAATTATTGCAACAATAGCAAGAATAGTAAAAATAAAATGCATTAGATAGTTCCTAAAAATATCCTCATCTTTTGTAATTTCTGATATTGCTTTTACAGCAATGAATATTAACACAAGACCAATGATGCTGATAACAGGGCCACCATATGGAATAAAAATTCCAACAAGCATCAAAAGTGCTCCAATTCCTCCATAAACCTTTGCTTCACTTAAGTTTTTCATTTTCCCTCACC
>CAZHIY010000321.1:455-2596 GCA_964533085.1 uncultured Thermoplasmatales archaeon
AATTTCTGATACTTTGCCAACAATACTATATTTATAACTATTACGGTTTAAGTCGATTTCTATCCCGCGGAAATAAAATACATTCTCTAATGTTCTTAATATCTAAAAGATTCATTAAGAATCGTTCTATTCCAAATCCAAAACCACCATGAGGCGGCATACCATAACGAAAAGCCTTAAGATATGATTCAAAATCCTTTGGATTAAGATTGCATGCAATTAGTCTTTTTTTTAGCAATTCAACATCATGTATACGTTGACTACCTGATGCAATCTCAACACCTTTGCACTCTAGATCAAAGCCACGTGAATATTTACCTTCCTCAGGCATTGTATAAAAGGGTTTTGCTTCAATTGGATATTTTGTAATGAAATAAAACTCATTGCCTTCTTTTTTCATTATTTCCCCTAAGAGTTTTTCTTCTTCAGATCCAAGATCTGCCCCCCATTCAAGATTACAATTGTTATTATTTAATCTACCAATTACTTCATCATATTTTACCCTTTTAAAGGGAAGCGAAGGTATCTCGATTTTCTGTTTTAAAACATCAAGTTCTTCCTTAAAATCACTTGCTCTTTTCCACATTGAATAAACAAGATTCTCAAGGATTCTCATTACATCTTCTTCATCTTTTATAAAGGCCATTTCCAAATCAACAGCGGTTGACTCATTCAAATGTCTACGGGTATTATGCTCTTCTGCTCTAAAATACCATGCAATTTCATAGACTCTGTCAAGACCTGTGGACATCAACATTTGTTTATATAGCTGTGGAGATTGTGCAAGAAATGCTTCCTTTTCAAAATATTTAAGCTTGAAGACATTCGTTCCTCCTTCTGAGGAACTAGCAATTATATTTGGTGTATGAACCTCAATGAAACTCTCTTTTCTTAAATAATCATGAACAGCTGCAATGATTTCATTTCTAATCTTGAAGATTGCCTGAATTTCCTGTTTTCTGAGATCAATAAATCGGTTATCGAGACGTGTTTCGAGTTCAGACTCTATCTTATCAACAACACCTAAAGGAAGAGGTGTTTCAGCATTAGATAAAATATTCACCTTGTGAGGGATAACCTCATAACCATTTCGAGCTTTATCGCTCTTTTTACATAAACCTTCTACAGATATTACAGATTCGCGAGATATATTTACCAATTCCTCGAAGATCTTTATGTTCTCCTTTTTAAGTACAGTGATTTGAAGAGTTCCTTTTCTGTCCCGGAGAATAATAAAAGCTATAGAACCAATATTTCTAACATCCTCTACCCAACCAGCAACAGATACTGTTTTTCCGTAATCCTTGCTAGTTACATCAATTGAATAATGAGTTCTTAAGGATTCCATAATCCACCCATAATCAAAACAACGAATTTAGTCTTTTTGAAATGAAAGAATATACATCTTTTAACATTTTATTATTATCCCAAGATTTAGTCATATTGTCCAAAGTTTCAATATCTTCATTTTTTAGTATTTTAACCCATTTACCAATATTTGGAATTGCTCTTGTTACATTATCAACAATTGTGATGTCTGCTGATCTTGCAGTCCTTGATAGAGGATTTAGATCAATTGCTATTACTGTTTTACCCATAGCTCTGAGAGCTTCACATCTGTCACCATCTTCAAGAGGAACAAGAACAACATCTGCGGAATAAATACCTTCCTTATCACAGAGACCTCTATTGTGTTCTAAACCTGGAATCTGTGCATCTGCTGATGATCCAAACACCCTTTTTGCTCCCTGTTTCTTTAGTTCAAAAATTAGTCTTTCTAATCTTGTTTCAGTTCTATGGAAAAGATTAACTTCAATTTTCGCAGGAATTATTTCTGCAAGTTCTATGATTTCTTTTGCTGCAAGTGCCACAACGTTTCCATTAACAGAAATGACTGGTTTTTCTGCAAAAATCAAGGTTGAAGCGGCTACCTTTTCTGCATCCTCAGCAGAAGGCATTGTTTTTTCACCAATTAAATAATCAAAGGCCTCCCCGCGTCCATGGGCAATTAATCCTGTTTCATGGACCAATCCCTTCTTCATTGCTTGCTTAATTATTTCTCTTGTAACTAGTGATGAATATCTCGGATGACTCCTGGGTATTTCTGCCATAGTTCAACATCGGCAATAGCATCAGCTATT
>CAZHIY010000322.1:0-2595 GCA_964533085.1 uncultured Thermoplasmatales archaeon
AAAATAGGAATAAGGGATCTAGCGTAGGAGAGGAAGGAAAGGATGAAAAAGGTTTGTTATCCTAAGAATTCATTCTTTATTCCAACTAGACCCCCATTACAATATTGTGTGTCCTATGATATATAATTTTCTATATTTTGTAAAACTATTTGAACATATTTTAAAAAATTAGTGTAAATTTTTTTATTTACGTGCAATTTATATATAAAATTAATAATTAAAAGAAAAAAAAGAGTAAATGATTATTGAAAACCTAATATACGCCTTAGAATCGGGAATATATTGGGATATCTTTCAAACAACCAATCAAGAAGATTTAAGTTGAAGTCGATAATTTTATTCCTTGGCATTGTTACATTTAGAGTTGTCCATTCGCTTTCGTAACCATTAGAATCTTTTGCTTTTGCCTCAATAGTAAACGAACCTTGTTTTGTATAGGTATGAGCAATTTCAAAATCTATCCCTGAAGGATGAGGACCATTCCAATTCTCAACATAGCCATCACCCCACAATATATAATAATAGACATCATCTTCATCTGGGTCAACTGAATTTAACGTATAATTGTAAGCAGTTTCTGCATTTCCACTTGTTGGACCTTCAATAGTTGGAGCTTCAGGAGGGTTATTTGGAAATTCACCAGTAATGCTTGATATCCATGTATTCCAAGTACCATCTCCAGGAGTATACTCATGCATCATCCAGAATGTTAGATTATCAGAGGGATCACAACTTACACCACTATAATCCCCCCATCTCCCTGAATTATAAGAACCATTACTATCCTTAACAATTGCAACAGGTCCCATTGTACCTAATGGATCATCAAAAAGTCTCATACACCGTGCCATGGATATATATTCATCTGGTGATGAACGGGCAAAACACATCGCAGCATTACCATACCCATCTGGTGCAATGGAGGTAAAGAAGGTACGTATATCATCACCTGGATCAATGTCTCCAGATTGGTATAACTCTGGATTACCAGAATTTGGCCAGTCATTTGTCTTGATTTCATACCATCGCGCCATCACTCGTTCACTGCCCTGATGGTGAGTTGCCCAGAGGGATCCATCTCGCCAAACACAGCTCCAGAACCTGCTGTCAAAGGTTTCCGGTCTAACAGTCGTACCTTTTTGTGGTGGATCCTCAGGCGGCGAATAGGCTGGAACTGTCAAATCATACGTTTCCCTAACAGGTGTTCCCAGAGAGTCAGTTATTGCATGCAAACGGACAATAGTATTTGATGAGCTTTCAAAATGCTCAATCATATACATAGCTGGTGGACTTCCATATGTAACTGGAATTCCAAAGGATTGTGAACCTGTGATAAGCATACTTCTTGTCTCACCGATAGATCCACTAAGTAATGGAGCCTTCTCCAATATATAAACAAGATATTTCTCACCACCTGTGAAGAAATCAGCTGTAAGATAAACTGCCTCAGAATCTACTGCTATATTAGGTGAATCGATATCACCACCTCCGCCTTCAGTTGTAACATCAATTCTGTATTTGTACCAATCTCCATTAGGATCAGAATCACCAGACACAGCAAGTAGATAGTAAGAACGACTATTAGGTGCTCGTTCACAAGCCATTGCCATAAACCTATCTGTATGAGGATCATAAATTACTTCAGGATCGAATACAAAACCAGTGGCACCCTCATCTCCCCAGAAACCATAGCTATCCTCAATTTCATCCTGGAAATCCTTGGTTCCATCTTTTTGAAAAAAACCAATCGCTCCATTTGTCATAACAACAACATGATTTGGACCAGCAGCAATAATAGGATCTGGTGGCGTCCAACCAGTAAATTCAATTCCTAAGAAACCAAAATCTGATTCCCCCATTGGGAAAACATCATCATTACTATCATAGTAAATTATTTTTTCAAATGTTGGTGGTTGATGTATAGTACTTTCAAATAAGATAGAATCATCAGTAATTGTACCTATTCCATGCACTTGAGAGATTGCTCCAAATAAAAATAAAATAACTAATATACAGATTATTTTCTTTTTCATATTTTCTACCTCCACCTTTTATTTACATTAATAATATAATATTTGAATTTAAATGTTATCTAATTGTAAAGATGATAAATAATTTTGATAACTAAGAAGAATTATCTAATATTTTTTCAAGATAAAATCCATTATCTTTGAATCCTAATTTTCTATAATAATCCTTAACACCCACACCACTTAGTACAAACAGATTTTTTTTATCGTATTCTTCAAAACATATTCGTTCAGCTTCACTGATTAATTCTTTCCCATAACCTTTATGTTGCAAAGCTTCCTTTGTTTTTTTTCCAATTGATAGTTCTCTACCAACAACCTTTAATTCTCGAATTATCATGCAGGGTTTCTTCTGCAGCTCATAGCGATGTGAATTTTCAATATTTCGCAATCTTAGATAACCTATCAAAGCATTATAATTTTCTTCAACAAATGAAATAAAAACTTCATCTCCGCCACTTGCCACATAATAGTTTAAATCAAGAGAAATATCATCTTCATTAATCTCTATTTTTTGAATAAGAGATTTTTGACCAATCTCTCTACAGCGAATACAATTGCATTC
>CAZHIY010000323.1:0-2587 GCA_964533085.1 uncultured Thermoplasmatales archaeon
CATTTTGGGATGGAGCAGGTTATTTTATAACCTCATATGAAGATATTGAACCAACAATCACCTATACAGGTATAGACCATTGGTCACCCACTGCTGAGTTTTATAAGAAGTTATATTATTTCGAAACAGTGCTTGATCCATGCTTTGAACGAGCATCTGGATGGATAGGAATTCAAAGTACATACAGCCCCAGTGGCAGTGACTTTCTTTGGATGAGATCATTTGATGGAAACAATCGTTTCTGGCAAGAAGATGATATGGGTGGTGGTACCTATTGGGGTCAAGATCTAGCAGTTATGTTAACAGATGGAGAACCTGCTAATCCTGTTTTAGAATGTATGGGTAATCTCAAATTGTCAAAAGTACCACCGGGCTCCAATATTAATGGTAGTTTTAGGGTTAGAAACCATGGTGATGCTACTTCAGTTCTTCAATGGAGGTTAGATAATTCATCAATTCCGAGTTGGGGAAATGATTGGACATTTAATCCTTCTGCAAATTTTCAAACTCCTGATATGGAGTGGCTTATTGTAAATTTTAGTTTCATTGCACCAGATGAAAAAAATACAAAATATACTGGAGCATTAAGGGTTGTTAATGCATTAGACACAAGTGAGTATTGTTTAATAAATTTATCAATCAAAACCCCAAGGATTAGGATATATGAAAATACTTTTTATCTTCAGCTGTTTGAACGATTCCCAAATGCATTCCTATTATTTCGACAACTACTTGGATTTCTTTAAGACAAAAATCCTCTCTTTCTTTATTTTTTACTTTTACAGGAAAAATTAATTTAGCGATATCTCTCAAAAGAGTCCAAAATGTTTTGTCGTTTTAGGATTTTTGCCAATAAATTGATGCTCCCGTCGGGAAGGGAACACGAATTTACTAGTAAAAAAATGAAAAAACCAAAGATACTTATTGTTTTACAATAAAGTAACTACTTATATAATTATACTGGTATAAATGCTCGTTTAAATCAGTTAAGAAAGTTATCAAACCATAAAAAAACAGGTGAGAAATAGTGATAAATAATTCATTGATTCCAATAGCTATTATTGGAGTAAGCATATGTACTATTATTTCTCCAATCATAATTTCACATATGATGGACAAAGAGATTAAAAGATATATATTTAAAAATTCTTTGCCCACCTAGCTGTAATAAAGCTTAATACTGCAGTAGATAGAAATGGGTATAATCCTAATTTAGTGCTTCTCAAAACCCTTTTAATAATATTTATCGATGTATAATACTCCTGAGCAATTCTTTTAGTACCAGATATCAACTCTTCTGGAGACATATTTTTTGGTTGAAAAACTACAGTGTCTAAATCGTATTTAGACCAATCTTTAGTAAGAATTCTCCCCTCAGATTCAAACTGTGAATAAACAGGTGTTCCTGGGTAAGGTGTCAAAATCATAAAATTAGTTAAATCTAGTTTAATATCTTTTATAAAATCCAACGTCTTATCAAAAGTATTCAAAGTATCAGTATCAAAACCGAACATGAAGTACCCCAAAACTCCAATTCCATAATCATGTATTTTATTTACAACTGAACCATACCTTTTTACTATATTTGTTTTCTTGCCCATACTATCAACAGCAATCTGATCAGGTGACTCTAATCCAAGATTAATCTGCATTAAACCAGCATCTGCTGCTAATTTCAACAAATCATCATCTCTTTCAAAATCCTTTATATTTGAAAGCATATAGAATTTCTTATTACAATCTTTCATTTCCCTAAAGAGTTTTTTCGCAAAAATTGGATCAAACATTAAAGAACTATCAATAAAAGCAAAGTATTTACTTGGTAAATAATTTATTTCTTCGATAATATTGTCAATAGGTCTTGTTCTAAACTCCCGATAAAGAGGCTTACTTGTATTACAACAGAATTTACATCCTACAGTACATCCTCTTGTAGCCTCTATACCCTCAGGAAATGAACCATATCGAATTGATTTTCTTATATTTGTAATTGGAGGAACTATACTAAGATCTATTTTCCCAGTCTGTTTATAAAACGGTTTTAATTCATCCTTTGAGAAATCGATTAGCAATTTTGGCCAAAGATTTTCAGCTTCACCTATTACTACACTATCAGCATGCTGTTTAGCTTCATCAGGCAATATAGATGCATGCCACCCTCCTATAACAACAGTTTTACCTCTACTTCGAAATTCATCAGCGATCTCATATCCTCTAATTGCATTTGGAGTCATTATAGTGATTCCGATTAAATCATATTCTTCATCAAATCTAATTTCTTCAACAGTATCATCTATAATATGAACAATGTGTTTTTTAGGAGTTAAAACCGCTAGTGTTAAAACAGTTATATTTGGTTTAAAATATGAATTTATAAACAATTTATAAACAGGCATTGAAGTTAATTTTGATTCACTACCTAATCCTTTTTTTCTAAATTGCGGGGAAATTAATAATATTTTCATCAAATCACCATCTAATCATATAATCCTCTATTATCTATCACTCTCTTTATCTTAATCGAACCTCTTTCTAAACTATTTGGTTTTACCAATTTTACAATAGGTTTTGCTATTGTTTTTGAAAC
>CAZHIY010000324.1:0-2550 GCA_964533085.1 uncultured Thermoplasmatales archaeon
TAAGTCAGGATTGAGAAAAATATTTGTTCTTCTGACAACATGGTCAATTGCCCAAAAGGGACGAGTTGATTCAACAGGATCATCCCATGTTCCATAATATGAATTTGTTAGTGTCTGTTCAACAGCATAAGCAATATCTTCATCAGAGATAATAAAATTATAACCACATGTTGTATTTGAGTTAATGATAGCTACCGCCTCATTAGCATTCAATGCTTGATCAAGAACCATTTTAATCCTAAAAGTAACAGGGATGCCCTTAGCATGTGTAGAATTTATTTCATCAGAGCAATACGAACAAAGTATACCGATTCCTATACCGTTTTCATTTATTCCACCTGGGCCTCCAATAAGGCCAGAAAATAAAGGTTCTAGGGAAGCATATCCATTTTCTGGGTCTCTTACCATCAAAATCTGGTTTTCCCGCAGACTTATCCCAGTTATTGGGTCAATCATTTCAATTGACCAATCAAAACTACGCATATGAATTAATTTACCATCTGAAGTCGCAGGACCCCATGCAGCAGCCTCACAGCAATGAAACCAATCAACCATAATATTTCCAATTGAAATATTTAAAAAAGACAATCCTGAACCATCTGCCATACCCTGCATCTCATCTTTGTACTCTTGAGGTACAAAATCTTTTACCTCATTCCATAGCCAAACATAGAAACTATAGTTCCATCCAAATAGTTCAGTATAATTAAGGAAAGCCCTAAAGTTTTCTTCTATCTCATTTCCCAATAGTGAACCATGTTGATATCCCATCTCATAATATGAGCCATTTAGATGAAGAATTGTGAAATCATCATATTCTTCAATCCAACCACTATTAAATGGATTATAAGCTACTTTATTATTTTCTTGAGTTAAAATTCCTGTTACAGGTAAAGCATTGACAATTAAAAGTATACAAACAATATTACCTATTATTTGATTTTTCATATTGATAAATCCTTTTTTATCGATAGGATATTTTTAGTTCCGCTCGACATATATGTGTCCAAAGATTCCCCTACATATTATATGGGTACAATTACAGTTCTCGATTGCATCTAAATGTAAAGTTGCTATTGATGCAAAGAAATTAATAGTAATATTTCCGTAGTAAGCCATGCAATAATGTTTAATTGGATCTATTAACTCTAGAGATATCCTATCATGGTTCTGCCTTATGACAATAGTAGCTCTAGTAATTAGTAATGAAGAGGGCTCTTCTTTAAGCACGTATATCAGATGGGCGATAAGGCTTAACTTATAATCTTCAATTTCGCCAAATGCCATACCTTTACAATAATTATAAGGAGAGCTAATTGGGTTAATTATTGTTGCTGCTCCAATTAATGGAGTTGCTAGCATAATTAGTGCAAATACTATAGTTGTTATTTTTACTATTTTCATTATTTTTTATCTCCTTTCTTTTTTTTTAATTAATTCTTACATAATACATCTTACTAACTCCTCTAATTCTTCTATTTTCATTTTTCACCTTTTGATTTTTTATCAGATGTTTGAGGGTTGTATAGTTATAATTTGAACAATAAGAAGATTAAGGAGATTGATTATTTTAGAGGTATGGATGTCGATTAATCTGTTTCCTTTTTAGCTCTACAACTATAGTGATATGTATGAAATTATATTTATTAATTTTACTACAATAATTATTGCTAAAAATTACTTTTTTTTTAATAAATATTAAATTCTAATATAAAATTTTTTGATATTTTCAATAATTTATATTAATTTTATGAATATGACTTTAAGATTTATGACCAGATAGTTAGATAATTTCATAAAATACGCTTGAGATTCTTCATTTCCAACATAACACAAATCCCATATAGTACCTTTATATTATTTCTTCTGCAAAAACCTATAGCATCCTCAGACTCAGAACCTGGCTGCATCCATACTTTATCGATTTCAAGATCTTTGCATTCTTTAACCGTCTTCTCAGTAATCTTAGGTGGAACAACAATATCCACTACATCTGGCAATAATGGAAGGTCCCTTAAACTAGGAAAGCACTTGTTGCCTAATACACTAGATGCATTTGGATTTACTGGATATACAGAATAACCAGCACGCTTTAAATCAAAGAAAATCTTGTTACCATATTTTTCTGAATTATTAGAAACACCAACCACTGCGAAGACATTTTTCTTATTTAAAAACTCATTTATAAGTTCCTGGTTTATTGACTGCATAAATACCTAATCCATATTATTACTTTTTTTTTATGAAACCATAGGTAGGACACTTCCAATCTCCCCTTTTATCTTTTTACCAATAATCTCTTGCATATATTCTTGATAGGAACGAGGAATATATTCCATCATCCAACCACATTTTTTGCAATAATTCATGTTTATTCTTTCTCGCTCTTGATTGTTTTTTGACGAAGCATCGTACGGCATTTTTCTAACTCTTTAAGCACTCTAATATGTTCTAAAATTAGATCACCATAATTACCATTAAATTTATCATAGATTTCTTTGAATTTTTTATTACCATTCATTTTATCTTCCTCTTACGGTTATTAATTTT
>CAZHIY010000325.1:0-2548 GCA_964533085.1 uncultured Thermoplasmatales archaeon
GGATTAAACGATTGGTCTATTAGCGACGTTGATTTTAACATTAACTATGAGTCTGAGGAAATTGCAGCAATCTATTATGGTATAAATGGAGAGTGGATTTTGTATAATAAGACATTTACTATCTCCAATGATGGAGCTCATAATCTTGAATGGTATGCTGTTGATTTTGAGGGAAATCAGTCAGATGTTGATGGTCCATTTTCTTTCAAAATTGATCAATCACCCCCTAATATAGATTTAGTATATCAGGTATTTGATTATGATCCAGAATATGGTTGGGAGTTTTTATATACTGCAACAGCTACAGATGAAACTAGTGGCATGGAGCGAGTAGAGTTCTATGTAAATAATAAACTACAAGAAACCGTTTATGGAACTGGACCAAGTTACCAATGGGTCTATTGGTATAAACAGAAACCGAATGAAGAAAATCCAATTGTGAAGTCTATTGGATATGACAAAGCAGGAAATTCGGCTGAAATAGCTATTATCTTTCCTTCCTCTCCAATGATAAATATTGATTACGCTAAATCCTTATGGTTTTCTCCGATTATATCTGATTTGAAATCTTTACAAGTTTCAGATGAGGTTTTATCAGATAAATTGAAACAAGACTCTTCTATGGTTGGAATAATTGATCCATTATATATTGTTGTATTGTTTGATAGAAAATTAGGCAATAGTGACTGGTGTGTTGAAAATGTAACTTTTTCTTTTATTCCCGAGTCTGATGGAATAATAGCGGTGTATTACAAACTTGATGATGGAGATTGGACATTATATTCCGAGCCAGTAGATTTTTCAGAAGATGGGCCACATAGTTTTTCGTGGTTTGTTGTAAGTACAATGGGAGATACATCTACTCCTGAATATCTGGATTTCAAGATTGATATGACACCTCCCGAAATCAATCTGAGAAAAGAAAGATTATCAATAGATGAAATTAAATTTATTGCAGATGTAAATGATGATATAAGTGGTATCGATGAAGTAAAGTTCTATGTTGATGGTTCTTTGAAATTTATTGATGATGAGTTTCCTTATGAGTGGATTTGGGCTGGCTGGAAAAATGAAAAAGTGAAGGCAAAAGCTTTTGATAACGCAGGGAACATTGCAAGTGATTCATTAAGTACTCTTTTTAATCAAAATTTAAACAATCATAATATAAATCCAAAGTTGTCATCGAGTTCTTTTTTCTTTCCGATCCTGGGAAGATTGTTCAATCAATAATAGTCAACTAATTCCTCTAGTGGATAAGTTGTATAATCATTGGTGATATATTCCATTTATTATTGCATTTTAGATAAGTTTTTTAATTACCTTCCTCATCATATCCTAAATGTTTGATTTAATTATTGGAATATTCATTGGAGTTATTATAGGTTTTTTTAGTGGTTATCTAAGTGGAATAGCTGTAGCAAGAACTCAACGCAGATGGGATAAATCAGATAAAAAAAAGGAAGATTTGTTAAATAAATTGAATACCCATAAAATAAATTTAATAAATAATGTTCTAAAGAAACTTAAAAATGCTGAGATAAGATGCGATGAATTTCATCTTTGGAGAACTAATAATTTCAGAGTATGGATAAAGGGTTTAGAGGAGTCTGAAGGAAAAAAAATATATAAACAGGCAATTCAACATTTAGAAGCATATCCAGATATTTACAAACTTTGGAATAGTTCAATCAAAAAGATTTATCGAAAAAACGGGCTAAATGATGTATTAAAAGAACTTAAAAAATATTTATCAGAAAAAATAAATAAAAAGTTTAAGACAGAATGGAACAGATTGCATTCTAGCATATGGTGTATCATAGAAGGCACAAAACCATCTTATAAAATTAAAGATTCCAAAGATTTATATAAATATCTGGATGAAATAAATATAACAATAAAAGGTAAAACAGTCTATGTTGATTCAAGTGATAGAAAAACCTTAGCAATTATAACTTGTAAAGAAAAGAATGTTAACGACGTAAAGGATTTTTTATCAGATTTAATTAAAAAAGATATTACTTTCCGAGAAAACGTTAATAATTTTATGATGGAATATAAAGAATTGAAAAAAACATTTGAAAAAGATTTCAAAAATAAATTTAATGCACTTTTGCAGGATATTGAAGGTGAGGAAGAAAAATTAAAAGGGAATTGCGATTTCTGCAACTGAATAGGGGAAAATGTAAAAATTTAACTGATTAAAATAAGGTGAAAAAATGAGTAGGATTAAACCAAATCAAAGGATATATGATGTTGTAGAGGATATTAAAGAAGATGTATATAGACTACCTTCTATCCAAAGATCATTTGTCTGGGAAGAAGGGAGAATTTGTAAATTGATGGACTCCCTTATGAATGATTATCCCATTGGTTCTTTTTTGGTCTGGAAACCAAAAATTGATATAGAAATTAGAACAAAAAAATTTGCACAAGAATACCAAACAGGTGAAAGGTTGATTTCTGGGGAAGAAACTCTAGATTCACGTCCTTATTTAGTGTTAGATGGACAGCAAAGATTACAATCATTATTTCTTGCATTTTTTGGGAA